>CAZBUC010000525.1:0-1511 GCA_964494965.1 uncultured Maribrevibacterium sp. | reverse complement strand
CGCAATCTGCGTAATAGAAATAGGGCGAATTTTAGGATAGAAAAAGCGGAAGAGGTTCAGTTTGTGAAAGCAAAGCTGCAATTACTTTCACGGTTTTGTTTGACTTAAAAATCAACGCCAAAGCCTTCACAAGCTCTTCTTCGTTTTCCACAAAGATAGTTGGATCACCAGCTTCATCAGGTTTGATAGTCAGTGCATTTGAAACCTCTTGAAGAATCGTTTCCTCAACGTTAATCTCTAAGGGATACATACCGATACTGTAGTACACACTAAAAAGTTTGTATGAATAATTATCTAGTGTAGGCGCTTCGATATAGAAATCATAAGCAAAGGAACCCTTGTTGCTAACGCGTTGGTTGAGTACGACATTGCCTTGGACCAAATTGCTGGTCTTCTGTCCCAAAAACGCAGCTTGTTCCCGCAAAACGGTTAGTGGTGCATGTACGCGTTTTGTTGCTATATCGGCAGGCCATAGATCTTTTGTTGTTGCTGGCATCATATTACTGTTCCTGACTCATAACCGAGTAATTCAAACATTCGAGGTCTTATCCACTCTGTCAAACGCAAAGCTTTTGTTAGCAATTACGGGACAACATGATCTGCTAATTAAAGCTCTAATTGAAACACGATGGGCAGATGATCCGATGCCGTTTGTTTATTTGGCAAACCATTTCGCGATAAGAATACCATATTTCCATCGCCACTCAATATTTCCAAATGCCGATCATCAAACCGCTCTAATAAACTTGGTCTCACTAATACCTGATCAAATGTGTTCCAAAAATAGGAGGTATGTTCAGAAGAGGTTCGGTGATAAGTTCCGGGCATCGCTGGTGGTAAACTGCCCATGAGATTCCACATCGGGTTATAGAAGAAGGGATAGCTCTCCCCTTGAACGACGCGCATTTCTCGCTGAGCTGTTGTGCGCGCCATGACGCCATGTAACCCATTGGCATTGACCATTCCTGCTTCAAATGGGTTCATATTGAGATCACCGACCAAAATCGTTCTGTTGTGCTTGACCTTCTCTTCGGCACGCCGAATATCTGATGAGAGTTTGGCACTTTCTGCTACCTGGCTTGACTCATTCCAATTTAACTTACTTGGGAAATGGACTGCAGCCACAAGAATGTCGGTTAGACCCGGTAGACGTAAATGTCGGATTGAGAGTCGATCCGTTTCATAGATCGGAGGACAGAAACGTCGCGAAAATTTTGTAAAGATATGAATCTTTTCACAACCGGTGCTAATGGCATAATCAAATAGTTGTGTGGTCGCTTTATTCAGCCGCCACAACATCTCTGCCGGCGGATCAGCGAACTCCGCCAAAATAACGACATCAATCTCGTGTCGCAAAACCAAATTTACCACTAGTTGTGAAAGGTTTCTCTTGCCTACATTCCAAAATAAAAATTTCGTCATACCATCATGATTTGCTTGCATATCGCAAAACTGATAAGGCTTTACGAAAGTGGGGATAAACACATAACCGTCTGGAACGGCTTAGACAA
>CAZBUC010000524.1:935-1517 GCA_964494965.1 uncultured Maribrevibacterium sp. | reverse complement strand
CATCGAAGAATAGTTCTGTTGTCGCATGGTTCATCATGGTGCGTATGGGTCGAATTGTGAGACCATTATTTACGGACTCATTCATATCAACCAAGAGTATGGACAAGCCATCACTGCGCTTTTTGACTTTTTCGACCGCTGTAGTACGGACAAGAAGCAGCATTAAATCGGAATATTCTGCCCTTGAGATCCATACCTTTTGACCATTTACCACATACTTATTTCCACGCCGGGTAGCGGCTGTTTTAAGTTTAGTTGTATCGGAACCCGTTGTTGGCTCTGTAACACCAAAAGCCTGTAAGCGAACTTCTCCAGAGGCAATTTGGGGGAGGTACATTCTTTTTTGTTCCTCAGAACCATGTTTGAGTAGCGTGCCCATAACATACATTTGGGCATGGCAAGCTCCAGCATTTCCCCCACAGGCGTGAATTTCCTCAAGAATAACAGCTGCATCATCGACACCAAGCCCCGAACCACCATAATCTTCAGGAATCAAGGCTGCCAAATACCCTGCTTCGGTCAATGTCTGCACAAAACTTGTGGGGTACTCGCGATTGGCATCCAGCTCCCGCCAATATTCCT
>CAZBUC010000524.1:0-925 GCA_964494965.1 uncultured Maribrevibacterium sp. | reverse complement strand
TAGCTCTTTTTGCAATTCAGTGTCTTCGTAAAGTATCGAGGTGCTCACGTTAGTGTCGATCCTCCTTTAGGCATTCTCTTTTGGAGCTTCTTGGCTCAAATGATGAATCAAGGCATGTTTGGCGTTTGTGATGTGCCGCGAAATTATGTCACGCAATTGGATTTCGTCGTTAATTTCTAGCGCTTCAAGCATGTTCCGGTGTTCTTGAAGTGAACGTGATAGTTGTCCAGATATATTTATGGGTGTTAATGAGGGTCTGCCATGCCATAAGGTCTCAATGATGCGTAAAAGCCTTGTTAGACCGCTTGTTTCATATAGGCACATATGAAAGTGGGTGTTTAATCTGATGTAGCCTTCTGCATCATTCTCGTGAGCGGCTTGCGCCATTTCGTCAAATATGGTTCTTAAGTCTTCGAAGCGTTCAGGTGTAATTTTCTTTAGTGCAGCCGTTGCAGCGTGGGTTTCAAGTAAGACTCTAAGATCGTAAAGCTCCTCAACATCTTCGATTTCAAATTTGGTTGCGCGATAGGCACCTTGCTCATCAACCGTAACTAGTCCATCGCTGGAAAGCCGCTTCAGTGCGTCACGGACGGGTATACGACTTGTTCCTAGTTCCAGTGCCAGATCTTCTTGAATGAGGCGTTGACCACCTATGAAGCGATTATCCAAAATTGCTGAGCGTAAAATTTTATAGACCTGCTCTTCAAGAGTTTCGCGCTTAACCGTTTGCAGATTAGACTTCTGTTTCATGTTCCTCCGTCAGGGAATTTAACGAATTGAAAGGTTGATTCAATTTATCCTTATACAATGAATATAACTCAGAATACCGTATACCGTCAACATCAATCTGGTATTGATTTGAATTTTGGGTGCGCCAGCTGCCCAGCCGCCAACTGTGCAATATCAACAACATCTGGTGCCCCTT
>CAZBUC010000523.1:0-1520 GCA_964494965.1 uncultured Maribrevibacterium sp. | reverse complement strand
AGTGACTTTTACGCCGTACTGGCGACCATAGTGATCACTTTAGTCTTGGGGGTTGAAGTGGGCGTGGCGTCGGGCGTGATATTGTCCATCGTGCTGCATCTTCACCATTCGTCGACACCGCATGTGGCCGAAGTCGGACTGATTGCTGGCACTGAGCATTTTCGGAATGTGAAACGTTATACTGTGGAAACGCTTCCCAGCGTGCTGTGTTTGCGCCCTGACGAAAGTTTATTTTTCGCCAATGCGGCTTTTTTGGAAGACCACATCATGGCGGTATTGAGTGAGCGCAGCGATGTCCGCCATGTGATTATTCAATGCAGCGCCGTCAACGATATTGATTACAGCGCCTTAGAAATGCTGGAAAACCTCAACGCCGAACTCGACGCTTTAGGCATCACCTTATCGCTTTCAGAAGTCAAAGGCCCAGTGATGGATCACCTCACCTGCAGCGGATTCTTGCAACACCTCACAGGCAAGGTCTACTTATCCCAATTCCAAGCATTCAAAGACGTTGCTCAAATGAATCCATGAACACAGACATCATGCGCCTTGACGGCGCATCACCCAATCCAACAAAGAGGTTGGAAGTAGGCGTTTCATCAACACGGCGCCATAGGTTGGCAGAGTCACATAATAGCGGGCTTTGGGGCGCGTTGATTCCAAGGCATGAATCAGCTTATTCACCACTGCACTGGCGGGCAGAGTTTGTGATGATGTCACGCCTTCTTTACTCAACCTTGCTATGGCGTCTTCATAACCCTTTTTATGGCGGCTGTTTTCCATGTCGATATTGTTTTGCAGCGCCAGCAAGGCATTGGCACGAAAACGGCTTTCGATTGGGCCGGGTTCGATCAAGCTCACCTTAATAGGCGTATCAAATAATTCCAAACGCAAGGTATCGGTCAAACCTTCTAAAGCAAACTTACTGGCGTTGTAAGCACCACGGAACGGCGCGGCCACCAAGCCAAGTACCGAACTGTTATTAACAATGCGTCCGTATCCTTGGGCCAGCATCACTTTCAGCACCTTGGTTGTCAGTTCATGCGTACCGAAGACATTAGATTCGAACTGCGCACGCAACGCCTCCACAGGCAAATCTTCCACCGCCCCTGGCTGACCGTAAGCACCATTGTTAAACAAAGCAAAAAGCTGACCATTCGTAATCGCCAATGTTGCTTGCAAGCCCTTTTCTATCGACACCGAATCCGCCAAATCCAGCTGCACAACATGTTTGATGCCTTGCGCTCGTAAAACCTCTACGTCTTCTTGTTTACGACAACTCGCCACCACCAAGAAATTCCGCTCTTCAAGCCTCTTCGCGGCTTCTAAACCGATACCTGACGAACAACCTGTAATAAGAACCGAATATTGCATAACGCTTCCTTATGAAAATCATCATGCCTAGGATGTTAGCAAAATACAGAACAAAGTGCCTTTTCGCTTAGAGATATTTGACATAACCAAGGACAAGAACCGAGCGATTAACACGTTACCGATGGGCCGATATATCATATCCGGCA
>CAZBUC010000522.1:0-1533 GCA_964494965.1 uncultured Maribrevibacterium sp. | reverse complement strand
GGGTTCGATGGTATATTGAATGACAAATCATTCACTAAGCCCTCAAAAATGAGCTTAATGAACGGTATATCATTCATATTATTTGCAAATAATATAAAATTCCTATATTTGCATGATAAATCATTCACAAAAGTAATAAAATAGATTAAATGACTGATAAATCATTCACGGAGTGGGTTTCCATGAGCGATAAAGCACTGTCCGAATACATAGGGGCGTTTGTAAGGCATCATCGTATGGAACAAAACAAAACCCAGGATGACCTGGCATCGGCAGCCGGTATCAGTCGTTCTACCCTGAGCTTACTTGAACGTGGTGAAACGGTAACCGTTACCACGCTGGTTCAAGTGTTGCGGGTGTTGGACCAGTTGCAGGTAATATCTGCATTTGAAGTAAAAGAAACACTAAGCCCATTGGCGCTGGCTAAGCTGCAAAAAGTGAAACGCCAACGGGCAAGAGGATCATCAAAAAAGAGTGGGCACAGAGATGAATCAGATTGGTAAGCAATGGAAGTAGCAGAAGTAAAAATATGGGGCAGGTTGGTGGGTGCCGTAGCCTGGGACAAAACAAATGGTTTTGCTCACTTTGAATACGATCCCGGATTCAAACAATTGGGCTGGGATTTAGCGCCTTTGAAAATGCCGGTTTCTGATAGTCGGAACCAGTTTTCGTTTCCCGAACTGCGCAAAGATAAAAAATTGGCATACGGCACCTTCAAAGGCTTACCAGGTTTATTGGCAGATGCATTGCCCGATAAATATGGAAACCAGTTGATTAACCTTTGGTTGGCGCAACAAGGACGGCCACAAGACAGCATGAATCCGGTAGAAATGCTCTGTTTTATTGGAACCCGTGGTATTGGTGCACTTGAATTTGAGCCAACTGTATTAAAAGAAACCAAAAAACCATTTTCCATAGAGATCAATACCCTTGTTGAAACAGCACGCAACATGCTGCATCAACGCGGAGCATTTACCACCAATCTCAATAAAGACGAAAAACAGGCTGTTTTGGAGATTTTAAAGATTGGCACATCTGCCGGTGGCGCCCGCCCAAAAGCTGTTATTGCATGGAATGAAAAAACCGGAGAGGTAAAGTCGGGACAAACCAAGGCCCCCAAAAACTTTGAGCACTGGCTCATCAAACTCGATGGAGTGAGTGATGTACAGCTTGGCAGCAGTCATGGATATGGCAGGGTAGAAATGGCCTACTACAACATGGCGAAAGCTTGCGGTATTGAGATGATGACATCACGCTTGCTGGAAGAGAACGGGAGGGCACATTTTATGACCAAACGCTACGATCGTGATGGAGGAGAAGTAAAACATCATGTACAAACCTTCTGTGCCCTGAAGCATTTTGATTACAACCTGGTAAACAGCTTCAGTTATGAACAGCTCTTTCAATGCATGAGGGAGTTGAAACTAACTTATGCCGATGCAGTGCAAATGTTCAGAAGGATGGTGTTTAATGTCATTGCACGGAATTGTGATGACCACACCAAGAATTTTTCCTTTTTATTGAAGCAAGGCG
>CAZBUC010000521.1:0-1533 GCA_964494965.1 uncultured Maribrevibacterium sp. | reverse complement strand
CATACGGCGCACCTGACGGTTCTTGCCTTCGCGAATCTGCAATGCTAACCAGCTGGTAGGGATGTTTTCTCGGTACCGAACCGCAGGTTCTCTTGGCCAAACATTCGGTTCCGCCATGCGTTCGGCTTGGGCTGGTTTGGTGAGGCCGTCTTTTAATGTGACCCCCTGTTGAAGCTGCGCCAATGCGGTGTCTGTGATGTCGCCTTCGACTTGCACCCAGTAAGTCTTTGGCAGTTTAAAATCGGGGGACGCGATAACGTGCTGCAAGGCCCCTTGATCCGTTAAAAGCAATAAACCTTCAGAGTCGAAGTCGAGCCGTCCTGCAGGGTAAAAATCCGCGGCATTAATGTAATCCGCTAGAGTCGATTTCTCTCCTTCTGGCGAAAACTGGCTTAACACACGAAAGGGTTTATTAAATAAAATTAAATGAGAAGACATGGGCTCAGTGTATGGTTAGGTGTCATTAAAGGTCTGATTTGTTGTGAAGGCGGATATCTCGCATAGCAGTGTTATCTTACGCCTCCCCATCTGGCGTAAGATAACAAATTCGCATCAGGATAGCGACGCAGAAGCCGCTTCCACTTGAGCTGCATTGGGTTCGGGCGTTAAGGGAGTAATGTCGATAGCGTGCAATCCTTTGTCACCCGGCTCCACATCAAAGGTCACCGCTTGGCCGGCTTTTAGCGTCTTATATCCCTCGATATTAATGGCTGAGTAGTGGATAAAGAGATCCTCATCAAACGCGTCCGACACAATAAACCCATAGCCTTTGGCATTATTAAACCACTTCACTGACCCCTGATGCATGAATGACTCCTTATGATGGATATTAAGCTGTAAAGATTGAATGATAACGAATCGTCTAGTGTCGGTTTTCTCACATTCAATGCTAAAATCTCATTGTTCAGTATTGAATGCGCCCCAGTAACCCCAATAAACGTATTTCGAAAGTACGACTCTTAACAGTACGACTAATTTCAACAATACTTAAAGAGCGTAGAAGCCCTTTTGGGATTTGTAAAATCCAAACAACACTATGTTGCGTATAAAGTAACAGTAGCGGATTTTCAAAATAAAGAACGAGTAAAACTGGACAGATGAAAAAGAATAGGCAACAGTGAAAATGAAAGTGCTGCACAAAAACGGTAGCCTCAGAGGCATGGGATGATTGTAAATCAACAAATTAAACTAGTATCAGACGACGATGAACACCACGGGCATCACAGTATTGCAATAGCGCCACAAGAGACAGAGTTAAAACCGCCCTCAATGTACCAAGTGGTGCTGTTTAACGATGATTACACACCAATGGATTTTGTGGTGTTTGTATTGCAGAGGTTTTTTTCAATGGATGGAGAAAAAGCCAATCAAGTGATGTTAGAAGTTCATAGAAAAGGCAAAGGTGTGTGCGGTATTTATCCTTTTGATATTTTGTCAGCGGTATCCGTTATCTTATTCTGGTTCTCCATTTTGACTTATATTCCGGTTGCTTTTTATCTTTTCTTGAGAAAGCCTTTGCGTTTCAGATATGAG
>CAZBUC010000520.1:0-1556 GCA_964494965.1 uncultured Maribrevibacterium sp. | reverse complement strand
ATAACCACTGTGTACCGAATGATGGCTGCCTTTGTCTTTAAACCCGTTGTCTACGCCAAGGTAGTAGACGTTATTAAACCCAAATAAATGAACATAGGACAAAGCCAGATTCGCTACAACAGGGTTACAGTAATTCAACTGTACATATTCTTTGGTGTCGCCCAGAGCGCGTGCTTGACCTAGCATTAAGGAAGTAATGGCTTCGCCTGGCTTCATCGCCATGCCCGAGCGTTTAAAGCAGTCAAAGAAACCGGGGTGCATGACGTTGACGGACAATCCCCAGATCTTGTCTAGGTACTCTTGATCTAAAAACAAAAATTTATCGACCGTTTGTTTGAGACGTTCAATGTCCACATGAATATCTGGGGTAATACCCAGCTTTTTTAACGTGTTAATGGTTGAACCACAGCACACTAACAAAACTTGCTCGCGCACCTCCTTGATCAATTCGATCCCTTGATCAAGAGACGGCCCATTCCCTAAAATGAAAACAGGGATATTACTCACCCATTTAGGTAGGGCATCGCGCCCCTGGAAATGCGCCAGTTTTGTGGTTGGTAAGGATTTCAAGCCTTGCGCGACACCAATTAGAGCGTCGTCAAAAAATCCCCAACCCATTACTTGACGAGCATAATGTTTCTTAAAGTACGCAATAGCTTGATCATTTTCAGGACTGGAATAAGCGATGTGTAGATACGTTTCTGGCGCCATGAAGTAGCCATTTTCTTCTAACTGGCGCAGATATTTTTCTGTAAATTCTTCCGCCTCTACTCCAAGAAAGAAATGTATGGTGCGGCCATCCTGGTTATAGCGCTCTAAGACAGGTTGCCATTCGATGGCAAACAAAGAGTAATAGAAGAAGTCCAGATCGTATTCGTATAAATATAAATGCTTTATCGAACGCTGAGCCAGTAGCAACTCGAGCTGATAACCCAGCTCAATGCCAAATAAGATGGTTGACCCCACAAAATCAGGCCAGCCTTGTAATGGCTCTAGCCCTTGGCTCTGCTGGTTTTTCTGATCCAACATTTTGTTGCTGTAATGCACATGGCGAGTGGGATGATTGTCCGTGCGCTCTAAATTCAGCAAGGTTTTGTTCGGTTTTATCAGCGCCTGAGCCACTTTTTTAGCCGCTTGCTGTTTAGGGTTAGTAGAAAAAAGCGGTACGCCTATGTCATCACGGTAAAGGTTTAAGTCTCCGCTTTCTTCCATGTAAATATGGCGTTTTTTGGGTTGGTAGTGTTGGAAAGATTCAAATATGTGGGGCATGATCTGAGAAAAAACCGTCATGTTTCTCAGATAGCGTTCCGTTAACGCAGTGTCACTCTCTTTGAGGCGTGCCGCACCCCTTTCAAACATAGAAACAAAGGTCTCAGCTTGATTAAGAGAGGAAGAGAATTCCTCATTTTGCATGTTTCACGCCTTTATACTGTTTTACGCCCTTGCGGGTTTTGTTCGTTTGGTAAAGCTGTTTTTGCATTTCGGCGCGCACATCACGAACAAGCTGAGTGGCTGATTGATGCAGGATAATAAAACGCTTAATCTGAGCATTATCA
>CAZBUC010000519.1:0-1557 GCA_964494965.1 uncultured Maribrevibacterium sp. | reverse complement strand
CGGTTCAGGTTGAAGTAAGCTGGATAAACCGCCATAACTTAGCGTCAGGGAACTCTGTTTTTTAAGCGATAATTCAACGGCCGTAATCAATCTTGAGCCTTTCCATTGGTGTTTAAAATGACTGTCGCGATAGGCAAAACCACAATCTTGCGCATTAATCCAATGAACGTCGCCTGATGCCGTATTAATAACCTGAACACGAGCTAAGACGTCTTTTATTTCAACCCCATACGCCCCAATGTTCTGCACGGGCGCGGCGCCCACAGTGCCAGGAATCAAGGCTAAATTCTCGATTCCAAACCAACCTTTATTAACTGCATAGTCGACGACGTGATGCCAATTTTCGCCCGCTGCAACGGTTAGGGTAACGAGATTACCGCCTCGGTCTTTCGCATGCATACCCAGTAAGCGATTGATAATAACCAATCCTGGTATGTCGGCAGTAATCAACAGATTACTGCCGCCACCAATCATGGTAACGGGTAACTCAAAGTAATTTGCCCATTGCAACAGCGCCTTGAGTGATTCCAGCGTATTCGCAATCGCAAAATATTCGGCGCAGTAAGCGAAACGAAACGTATTGTAAGTAGCCAAAGAAATATTCTTTTGAATTGACTCTTCAACCTCTTGTGCAAAGGAATCGCTTGTATTGAACCGCATTTTTTGCGATTTCATTTTGTCGAACCTGATTCTAGACGCTCGTCAGTGGTGAGTGTTCTCGCTTCCGTTTCTAACAATACCGGAATGCCATCACGGACTGGATATGCCATCCCGCCCATTTTACTGATCAATTCTGTACCATCTTTGCTTAATGTCAGTGGCGCTTTTGTCACTGGGCATACAAGAATATCTAATAAGGTTTTATTCATGGCTATTGTCCGTATTTAAAAGGGTTAAGGTTTTAATAAAGGCTTGCTGGAAAGACTCCGACAGTACCAATGAAACAGGTAAATACCAAACATTGGTATTATTCAGTGCTAGAGACTGACATTTTACGGCGTCTTTTTCCGTCATGATAACGGCACCATCTGATGGCACGTCGTCAACATCAAAATCATGGTGATCAGAAAACCACCGATATGAGGCGTTTTGTGGCGATAAGCCAAGTTGTTCTAGTGTTTCTACAAAGCGCGCTGGATTGCCAATGCCAGCCATCACATGCCATTTAACGCCCTTCCCAAAAGCTTCTGAAAAGTGCATCTGTCTTGCGTTATCTAAAGACACCACCGCATTAGAAACAAGTGGCGCCAAATTGATGGGTAAAGCCAGTTTATCTAACGCCTCTGTCATTGCATCGGCGATGCTCACCACAAAATCCACCTCCTTGAGTCGCTCAACAGGTTCTCTTAGTGGTCCAACAGGCAATAACTGACCATTCCCAACACCCCGCTTAGCGTCAAGCATGGCAATCTCAATATCTCTATCAAGCTGATAATGTTGCATACCATCATCACTGATGACGATATTAACATCGGTTGTGGCGAGAAGGTGTTTGACGGCTTCATCTCTTTTAGGAAAAACCACCATGGGACAAGCAGCACGGCGCACCAGCATTAA
>CAZBUC010000518.1:1350-1559 GCA_964494965.1 uncultured Maribrevibacterium sp. | reverse complement strand
TGACATGGTGTTGTTCATTAATGGCATGTCGCTAATTACACTTGAACTAAAAAACGCCTGGACGGGCCAGAATGCCCTCTACCACGGGCAAAAGCAGTACCGCTAAGACCGAGACGCCACGCAGCCCTTGTTGCAATTTGGCCGCTGTTTGGTGCACATGGCGGTAGACACTGACGAAGTGTATATGACTACCAAGTTAGCAGGAAAAA
>CAZBUC010000518.1:1130-1340 GCA_964494965.1 uncultured Maribrevibacterium sp. | reverse complement strand
CTTTTTGCCTTTTAACAAGGGGCAAAACCATGGCAAAGGCAACCCCGCCAATCCCAATGGACATAAAACCGCTTATCTGTGGCAAGAGGTTTTTACTAAAGAAAGCCTTGCCAATATCATTCAACACTTCGTACGGCTAGACGGAAGCAGCAAAGATCCTTTAGCAAAGCGCACGTTGTTTTTCCCGCGCTATCATCAATTGTATGTTGT
>CAZBUC010000518.1:750-1120 GCA_964494965.1 uncultured Maribrevibacterium sp. | reverse complement strand
CGAGTTCGCGGACGCGGCTGAGCAAGGCGTGGGCCATACGTATTTGATCCAACACTCGGCTGGCTCTGGTAAATCTAATTCGATTACTTGGGCGGCTTATCAGCTGATTGAAACCTACCCAGCCAATGAAGCCGTGGCCGCGGGAAAACCCTTGGATCGACCCTTGTTTGACTCGGTGATCGTGGTGACAGACCGACGCTTGCTGGACAAACAGCTGCGTGACAACATCAAAGAGTTTTCAGAGGTTAAGAACATCGTTGCGCCTGCCTTTAAATCTTCAGAGCTTAAGCTGGCGCTGGAAAGTGGCAAAAAAGTCATCATCACCACCATCCAAAAATTCCCGTTTATTATTGATGGCATTGCCGACCTC
>CAZBUC010000518.1:374-740 GCA_964494965.1 uncultured Maribrevibacterium sp. | reverse complement strand
CGAAGCGCACAGTTCTCAGTCTGGTTCGGCGCATGACAACATGAACCGTGCCATCGGTAAGTCGAACATAGACGAAGCCGAAGATGCACAAGACAAAATTCTGCAAGCAATGCAATCACGAAAAATGCGCGGCAATGCCTCCTATCTGGCATTTACGGCAACGCCAAAGAACAGCACTTTGGAAAAATTTGGCCAGCGAAAAGAAGACGGCTCGTTTAAACCGTTCCATCTTTACTCGATGAAGCAGGCAATAGAAGAAGGGTTTATTTTAGATGTGCTGGCCAATTACACCACCTTTAAAAGCTATTACGAAATTGAAAAATCGATTGCTGAAAACCCAGAATTTGACACCAAGAAAGCGCAGAA
>CAZBUC010000518.1:0-364 GCA_964494965.1 uncultured Maribrevibacterium sp. | reverse complement strand
GCAGCCAGCAAACCATCAATACCAAAGCTGAGATCATGCTAGAACATTTTGTGCCTCAAATTGTGAACACCAAAAAATTGAAAGGCAAAGCCAAGGGCATGGTGGTTACGCAAAGCATTGAATCAGCCATTCGCTATTATCAGGCTATAAAACATATTTTAGAGGAGCAAGGTAATCCTTTTAAGGTATTGGTTGCATTTTCTGGCAGCAAAGAAGTAGATGGCATTGAGTACACAGAAGCGGATATGAACGGCTTTTCTGAAGCCGACACCAAGGATAAATTTGACACCGATGACTACCGGTTGTTGGTAGTGGCTAATAAGTATTTAACGGGATTTGACCAGCCTAAACTGTGTGCCATGTA
>CAZBUC010000517.1:534-1566 GCA_964494965.1 uncultured Maribrevibacterium sp. | reverse complement strand
TAAATTATTTTTGCTAAGACTCGATCCTCAAGTTTTTTAATTTGACAACGCGAGGTATTTAATTTAGAGAAGGACTATGCTAAGTTCCGCGCATTTTGAACAAACATGCTGTGAGAAGGGATGCTCCTCAAAGAACCACTTGATTTTGCTAAAGAATTCATCGAGTCAATCAATAAGCTAATAGAAACAGAGAAGCCTGGAAAACGCATCAGCAGACACCAGCGGTGGTGGCTGTCATTTTGTATTACAGCAATCGTTCTAACGAACAGCGTTTGTTGGGCGCAGTTTGAACGAATCAGTCTTGGCCGACTAACCCTGGCATCAATATCATGGATGTTCAGGAATGCTAAGCTGCCATGGGAAAGATTATTGGTAAATAGCGTTCGCGTGGTTCTGGAATCTTATGGCATCACGAATGGCGTTCTAGTGTTGGATGACTCTGATCGTGCCCGCTCAAAAAATACAAAGATGTTGCACAAGGTACATAAGCTAAAAGATAAGAAAACAAATGGTTATGTAATGGGGCAGAATCTAGTCTTTTTAGTTCTTGTGACACCGAAGGTAACCATCCCAGTTGGTTTTGCATTCTACGAACCCGACCCAGCAAAAAAGGCTTGGAGATTAGAAGATAAACGTCTGAAAGCGCAAGGAGTTGCAAAGAGATTGCGGCCTAAAGAGCCTGAAAGGAGCCCTCAATATCCAACAAAGCAAGAGCTGGCTCTTAAGTTATTGAGGGAATTTGGCGCAGCATTCCCTGAAATTATTGTGCAATGCATTTTGGCTGACGCACTTTACAATGACAAACACTTTATGAATACTGCCAGCATGATATTTGGGTCAGATACACAGGTTATCAGCCAGCTTCGTTCCAACCAAATAATACGAGATAAAGGGCATGAAAAATCAGTGAATGCTTACTTCAATTCATATCCTGGTGTAGTTAAAAATATTTCCATTCGCGGTGGTGAAACACAGGCTGTCGTTATGGGTGGTGCAAGACTGTGGGTTAAGTCCCATCAAAAAAAGCGCTTT
>CAZBUC010000517.1:0-524 GCA_964494965.1 uncultured Maribrevibacterium sp. | reverse complement strand
TTATGAAGGCGAGCAAGAAAATCGCTATATCGTTGCAACAAACACAACATGGCGGATGACAGATATCGTTTCAGCGTATACAATGCGATGGCTCGTAGAGGTGTTTTTTTCAGACTGGAAGCAGTATGAAGGCTGGTGCCAAATGGCCAAACAACCAGGTGTTGACGGGTCGAACCGAGATTTGATCTTGAGCCTGCTGACTGACCATGCCCTTCTTCTTCATCCTGAGCAGAAAGCCTTACTAAAACACAAGCTCCCCGCATGCACTGTGGGGAGTCTACGAGAACATATTCGTTTTGATGCGATAATGAAGTTCATTGGTCAAATCGTTGATGCTGATGACCCAGGTGCTGCGCTCACGAAAAATGTCGAACAAATCAAAAAAGTAATCGCCCTTGCCCCTTCCAAAAAACATCTTAACCATCGGTCATTGGGACGTCTAGAACCAACGCCATCCCTGAAATATAGAAAGGCTGCATAAATGTCAAATTAAAAAACTTGAGGATCGAGTATAAGAGGACTGA
>CAZBUC010000516.1:0-1571 GCA_964494965.1 uncultured Maribrevibacterium sp. | reverse complement strand
TCATCCATAGCGCTGGGGCTCATTCTTGCTTTCTCACGGCGTAGACCTAGGCAAAATCACTATGCGCGTAATGCGCAATTTGCCATGGTTCGTGCTAAACCGATTTAAATTGATGGAATGAATATGAGTAAAAAACTCACATGTTTTTTGGCAGCTGGTGGCACAGGGGGGCATCTTTTCCCTGCTCAAGCTTTGGCTGAAGTTTTAACTGCGCGTGGGCATCGTGTTCATTTGATGACAGATGATCGTGCAGAGCGGTATGGTGTTACATTTCCAGCCGAAACTATCCATGTTATTCGCTCTGCCACAATGACCAAACGCACGCCAATTGCGGTCGCTAAAACATTGAACCGTCTTGGGCAGGGGGTTTTTCAATCTTTGCGTATTTTGAAGAAATATAAGCCTGATATAATCGTTGGATTTGGTGGCTATCCAACAGTGCCACCGCTTTATGGCGCTAGCCTTGCCTCAATACCTTTGATGCTGCATGAGCAAAATGCGGTTGCTGGAAGGGCAAACCGTATGCTCGCTAAAAAAGCGCGCTCTATCGCCACGAGTTTTGAGATCACAAAAGGCTTTGAAAAGGCAATAAATGCAGATATTCGTTGCACGGGCAACCCTGTGCGTTTGCCCATTTTAGAAGGCGCCCGCCAAGCATATGCACCCGCCATGGCTGGAAAAGCTTTCAAACTATTGGTTTTTGGCGGCAGTCAAGGGGCAAGGTTTTTTTCAGATGTTGTTCCGCAAGCGATCGCTTTTCTACCTGATAATTTAAGAAAAAGGCTAGAGATCACGCAGCAATGCCGCGCTGAAGACCTGATGCGCGTTAGGGACGCTTATGAAGATTGGGGGGTTAGCGCTGATTTGGGCTCTTTTTTTGCCGATTTAGCACAACGTATGTGTGATGCCCATCTCATTATTGCACGGTCGGGCGCTACAACCATCGCCGAGCTGAGTGTTATGGGGCGGCCATCACTGCTCGTGCCATTTCCGCATTCGCTTGATCATGATCAGGCTATGAATGCGCGTATATTACAGCAAAAGGAAGGTGCTTTCGTGATTGATCAAGATGAGCTAAGCCCGCTTATGCTTGCTGAACAATTACGCAAAATGATGCAATCGCCTGATCAATTATCGCAAATGGCACATAATGCGCGTCAAGTTGGACGTCCTGCTGCTGTTATTGATCTGGCAGATATGGTTGAACAAAGTGTTCAAAAGCGCTAAGCCAATATCATTGGAATAAAGGATCTGTCACAAACTCTTGATAAGCCTTTGCTTTAAATTGGGAAGATAAATTATGAAGTTACCTAAAGAAATTGGCGCTATCCATTTTGTGGGTATAGGCGGGATTGGTATGAGTGGCATTGCAGAGGTTCTGCATAATCTTGGATATCATGTGCAGGGTTCAGATGTTTCTGAGAGTGCTAATGTTTTAAGGCTTCGCAAGAAGGGCATCTCGGTGTCAATTGGTCATCGCTCTGAACATTTAGGTGATGCTGAAGTTTTGGTTGTGTCATCGGCAATTAAAAATGATAATCCTGAGCTTCAGGCAGCAAGAGCGCGTTTTA
>CAZBUC010000515.1:0-1571 GCA_964494965.1 uncultured Maribrevibacterium sp. | reverse complement strand
TAGGGAAAAAACATGCTAAAAAATATAGATCCTTTGCTAAGTGGTGAATTACTGAACGTGCTACGTACCATGGGTCACGGTGATGACATCGTACTGGTCGATCGTAATTTTCCAGCGGCTTCGATGGCGGCTGGAAAACCGGTTATTCGATTAGATGGCGTGAACGTCATTCAAGCGGCTAAGGCAATTTTATCGGTATTGCCGTTGGATACCTTTGTTGATCAACCCGTGACGCGTATGCAAGTGGTGGGCGAAGACGAATCTGTGATGCCAGAAGTGCAGCAAGAATTCGCAGCCGTACTAAAAGCCGCCGATAGTGACAGCGCTGAAATGGGATCGTTAGAACGTTTTGCTTTTTATGAAGCGGCAAAAAAAGCCTACGCTTTTGTTGTAACTGGCGAAGGACGAGGCTACGGCTGTTTTCTATTAAAGAAAGGCGTGATCTTTTCTTAAAAGTGTTTAACATGTTGCGTGTTAATGGCACAGGTCAGCTTTACGCTGGTCTGTGCATTTTTTTATTCGTGGATCCGTTTTTTATGCGTCTTGATAAATTTGTTTGTAAAAGTACCGGGTTGAGCAGACAAGAAGCCGCTGAGCGTATATCTAGTGGTGCTGTTCTCGTGAATGGGGGAGTAGCAACGAATGAGTCGATGCAAGTACATGAGAACAATACGGTACTTTTAAACGGTGTTAGGCTAACACCACGCGATTTTCGTTATATAGTGATGAATAAGCCTGCTGGTACCGTTTGCTCTAACATCGACGAAGTGTATCCTTCTTTGTTTCGCTACCTCAATGTTGATAGGGTGTCTGAGCTGCATATTGCCGGTCGTTTAGACGCAGATACAACCGGTTTAGTGCTGATTACCGATGATGGACGTTGGTCTTTTGCTGTCACGCAGCCTAGTAGCAATTGTTGCAAGGTATATCGTGTCCAGTTGTCGAAAGTGATTCCTTTAGAAGACATTGATGGCTTAATTATGCAGTTCAGCCATGGTCTGTTGCGCCAAGGGGAGTCAGAGCTAACCCGACCAGCCAAGCTTGAGCAAGTAGCCCCCAAAGAAGTGCTGTTAACCATTACCGAAGGTAGGTTTCATCAAGTGAAGCGTATGTTTGCGGCTGTTGGAAACCGAGTAGTTGGCTTGCATCGTGAGCAAATAGGCGAGGTTTGCCTTGATATTGGAATCGGTCAGTGGCGCTATTTATCAAAAAGTGAAGTCGCGTCTTTTTATTACTAAATGCTTGTTTCTAATAAAAAATTGAATTTTCTCAAAAAAAGATTAGACATTGTTTTTGGTTGATGTATTATACGCCCCGTCTTCAAGTGAAGAGCACTTTGCTTAGCGAGTTGTTCTAATTGTTTGTTGGCAGTGTTGTGACAACATGTGATGTTAAGTGTTGGAGTGGTAGTTCAGTTGGTTAGAATACCTGCCTGTCACGCAGGGGGTCGCGGGTTCGAGTCCCGTCCATTCCGCCATCTTCCTCTCAGAAGATGTAAAACTTACGAGCGGGTGTGTAGCTCAGTTGGGAGAGCGTCGCCCTTACAAGGCGAATGTCGGGGGTTCGAACCC
>CAZBUC010000514.1:0-1597 GCA_964494965.1 uncultured Maribrevibacterium sp. | reverse complement strand
CCACGCAGTGATAAACAAGGTCAGCGTGTTGGTAAAGGTCATCATTTGGGCTGAGTCTGGTGTTGTAGCGTATTTTTACCCCAAGGGCGCTCAGTTGCTTGTCAGCCAGTTGGCTGGCTTTGAGTTTGAGCTCTGGCAATAGGCGATCTGTTCCGTGGACTAATGTAACGGTTTTTTCTGGGAAGTGATCGGCAATCTCGCCAGCCAGTTCGACACCGACAATTCCTCCACCAACGATGAGAATGGTTTTGGCGTCATTGAGTTGCTGGCGGGCGTGGGTTAATTCCGTTTCTCGCTGTACTAATTGCATGGCGTTTTGTGATTTGGCGATGGGGAAAGCCGAATAGGAGGAACCGCTTGCTATTACCGCCAGGTCGAAATCAAGTTTACTGCCATCGGCTAATAGGGCGGCATTTTGTGTTAGCGTGGTGACGTCACCTTGATGAAAGGTGCCTTTAATAAAGGCTTCATAAGGTAGCCGTGAACGTTTACCTAGGTCTGGTTGAGCTAGTGAACGAAGCGTTGCATAGGTGACTTCAAAATAGGCTTTTTTATCGACTAAAGTGACCTGGTTGAACCCCGCGTTTGCTAGGTCTTGTGTGACACGAGCACCGGCGAATCCGCCGCCTATTATGAGTATCTTAGCCTGTTTGTTTATCATTAAAGTGTCTCTTGATTGTCATCAAAGATGGATGTGCCTTTATTGGCCTCTTTCATTGTGTACATACGCTGATCTGCAAGGGATATCCAGTCACGGTCGTTGTTTACCTCGTTGCGCATGGCCAGACCATAGCTTGCACCTACTTTGGCAAAGCCGATTTGTTGAGTGCGCTGTATGGCGTCTTTCATCCATGTATCAAAGGTGGCGTTTGTCATGGTGTAATTGAGTAAGATTGCAAACTCATCGCCACCGATTCGAAATAATTCGGCTTCCGCCTTGATCAGTACTTGTTGAAGTTGTTGTGCGTAGCTTTTGATCAATTCGTCGCCTTTTTGATGACCATAATGGTCGTTGTAAAACTTCAAGCCATCAATATCGGCAATGATTAATGCCGTGTAATTGGGTTTCTTTAAAGCGTGTAAAAAAGCGTGCCGGTTGCCCATTTTGGTAAGTTGATCTTGTACCGCCATTTGGTAAAGCTGAATGCTTTTGCGGCGCAGCTGAAATAGCATTACTGAAATGATGGTCACAATCATGACGAGTGTTGCAGCAGTCCAGGTCAACATTCTAGTATGTAGATGCGCGCGATTTTCATTGGCTTTGGCTAAAGCGAGTTGTGCTTCTGACAAGGCTTGCTGTTGCGATAAACGCTGATTTTCTTGTTGGAACTCAAGGTTGGCAATTTCTGTTTGGTTGATGCGTTGCTGTTCTTCCACAAAAGCAGCATGATAACGGCGATAAAATTCTAATGCGCTTTCGTATTTTTCCAGTTTTGTCAGTACCTCCACGTAATCAAGATACGCCTCGGGTAGATTTCCCTGACGCAAATGTGAGGGCGATTCTAGGGCGTTCTTTAGTAAAGTTTCAGCTTGATCTAATTGATTAAAATAAGCATATAAGAAACCCAAATGACGGGTGGCGTCCTTTAAATAATCT
>CAZBUC010000513.1:0-1607 GCA_964494965.1 uncultured Maribrevibacterium sp. | reverse complement strand
TTTGAGTCGTTGACAGAACTTGTCGAGCGGGTAACCTTCCCCTGTAAAATGAATACCACCACCTAAGCTGACCCATTTTACTTGTTTAATGAGATGACCAAAACGTTCCTCGATTAAAGTGAGCATTTCATCAAAGCGGTCAAAATCGTTGTTTTCACAGTTATTGTGGAACATAAAGCCGGAGATATCGTCGATAACATCGGCAATTTTTTCCGGATCCCACTCGCCAAGACGGCTAAAAGGACGTGCAGGATCGGCAATCAGAAACTCAGAAGTGCTCACCTGAGGGTTCACTCTCAAACCGCGTGTTTTATCATGACTTACGTCTTTGAAACGGTTAAGTTGGCCGATTGAGTTGAAAATAATTTTGTCTGAATGGTCTAAAACTTCTTGTATTTCATCATCCGCGTAGGCAACGCTGTAAGCGTGAGTCTCACCTTGGAATTTGGTTTTGCCCAGCTTCACTTCATACAAAGAAGAGGACGTGGTGCCATCCATATACTCTTGCATCAGGTCAAACACTGACCAGGTTGCAAAGCATTTTAGTGCCAGCAAAGATTTGGCACCGGACTGCTGGCGCACATAAGCGATCTTCTCTAAATTCTTTAAAAGTGCCGCTTTGTCGATAAGATAGTAAGGTGTCTTAATCATAGCAACCTGCCCGTTTGTAAAAAGGCTGTATTCTAGAGCAAAGAAGGGGGCCTTTTCTAGCATAATAATGGTATTTTACCGCGCTTTTTGTGACACTTTTGTGATTTTCACTGTAACTCCAGTAAATAGGGATATGCGGTGATTTTGCCCCATACTGTGATGGTATGAGAGGGCGCTCCGCATAGAAAGGCGATTAGCCTAAACCATGGCGCCTATTCGATACGTACTCTTTTCGAGCTATCCGTTTTGATTTAGTAATGAAGGATAGGTCTATTGCCGGTTTCGCTTTATAATTGTTGGTATTAAACGCGTACTTTTAAGCACTTGAGGAATATCTAGATATGTTAATGATAATACTGGGGTTAGTGGTTTTTTTTGGCGTACACTCCATACGCGTGGTCGCCCCTGAATGGCGCCAAGTGGCGATGTTAAAACATGGGGTGATGCGCTGGCGACTGCGTTTTGGCTTAATCACTTTATTGGCAACGGCACTGATTATTATGGGGTACATGCAAATGCGTGTAGATCCTACTGTACTGTGGACTCCCCCTGTCTGGACGCGTCATATCGCCGGTTTGATGATGTTGCTGTCACTCTACTTCGTTGGCTCTGCAATCATACCTAAAACCACGATGAAACGACTGATGGGTTACCCCATGTTAATCGCCGTGAAGCTGTGGGCGTTTTCTCATTTGATCAGTAACGGTGAATTGGTTGATCTTATTGTATTTGGTAGCTTCTTAATTTGGTCAACGGTGATGTTTTCTATAAGTCGCAGACGCGACCGAAAAGCAGGCGTTGTTTCTAGCGAGTCAAGTGTGGAATTTGATTTAGCTGCCTTCGTTTTTGCCATGGTTTCATGGTTTGCTATCGTGTTCTACTTGCATGAAATCGTGTTTGGTGTGTCCGCACTGGTGTAGAGAGTATGAGCCTGCTTAGAATAAGTAGGCTCATAC
>CAZBUC010000512.1:0-1623 GCA_964494965.1 uncultured Maribrevibacterium sp. | reverse complement strand
TCGCGAGATCTTCTAAATCAGGGTGGTTGGAGATAATGACGGTGACGTCGATGTTCAGTTGCCCAGTCCGAAAGCGATACAACAAATCATTTAAGCAATGATCGTATTTTGACACCATAATCGCCACTTTCGGCTTATGGTTGGGCGCGGTTAACGACCAATCCATCGAAAACTCTGCGGCACGCTCGGTAAATTCTGCTTTAAAGGCTTCTTCACTAAAATTTGCGTTCTGAGGCAAAAATTCTATACGTATAAAAAAACGTCCCGACTCTCGATCATCAAAAGAATGAATCTCATCAATATAATTGCCCGCTTGCGCCATATATCGGGTCACAACATCGACGGTTCCTATGATGCTGGGGCAGCTGGCGGTAAAAATCCAAGGCGCGGTTTTTGATTTCATAAAATAGTCTCTTATTGTCTTATGCTGTTTACGTCACAAAACAGGCTGACCACCATAAAGTGGCCAACCCAAACCGTGAATGACACAAATGGATGAAAAGCCGTTAGTGGTGAACGACCAAACCGTATTCTCGACTGGCGTCTTGAATCCATAACCAGAGATAATCGGCAAAACTGCGGCGTACCACCAATTCGAATTGGTCCTCTGCCACGCGACAAATCATTGCCCCGCTTTTGGCAAATACGGTAGACACGACTTTACCGACTGGGAACTCACTCGCATGCAAATCCACTGGAGTGGATTTTTTCAGCATATCCACCACATGGCGGCCAGACACATCAAAAATCGTTGTGCCACCGCTGATATTCACCAATGAATAATGCCCTGTTAGTTGCTCAAAAAAACGCGTTTCCAATTCAAAGGCTTTTTCACCCGCAACAATAATCAGCCATTCGTCTGGTCCAACCCAACGCACAGAAATAGTGTCGGTTGTGACTGAGGTTAAGGGCTGCATTGGCAATGCTACGCCTAATAAGGCTTTTATCACTTCTTGCTGCTCTGCAGATGGCAAACAACGCAAGGTTAATAATCCCATCAGCTTACGTTCATGAAAGTGTACACCGCCTTCCTGCGGGCCATGCTCAGCCACGCTGATAAGGTCAGCATGGTGCAAAGGGCTTTCCCCCACAATCTCGGCCGCAGGCAATTGCTTGGTCACCAACTTGTCTACTGGCGCTAATTCAACCGCTTCTACTTTGACATCAGACATGTTGACGCTCCCCTTTTGGATCTAAAAATACTGGGCTACAAATTTCCGCTTCGATCACTCGACCATCCGCCAATGGGTAAAAGACTTTTTGCCCCAGTCTATCTAAGCCGCCTTTGACAAAGCCCATGGCAACGGAACGCTTCAAGTTCGCGCTCCAATAACTAGACGTGACATGCCCGACCATTGGCATAGGAATCGGCGCTTTCGGATCGAATACGCCTTGCGCGCCTTCTGGCAATACCACATTGGGGTCTAGGGTTTTTAACCCCACCAGCTGTTTACGATCAGGGCGAACACAGTCTTCACGCTGCATTCCGCGCTTACCGATAAAGCTAAAGGGTTTCTGCATCGATACCGCCCACGACATGCCTAAGTCAAACGGATGCACGGAACCGTCTGTGTCTTGCCCCGCAATGATAAAGCCTTTTTCCGCCCGCAAAATATGCATGGT
>CAZBUC010000511.1:0-1623 GCA_964494965.1 uncultured Maribrevibacterium sp. | reverse complement strand
TTGCCTCAACTAACGCTTGAGCAATGATGCGAAACTCGTGTTGCTGCACGCCCTGGCCAAGAATAGACGCCGCACTCTCCTCTGTTTCGACATTTTTCACCGAGCTTGGTGTCATGCTCATCATGTCAAAAGCGATGTGATCTTCACTAATCTGCGCATTTGGGCTTAAGATCAAAGCCCTTTGGATCACATTATCCAATTCACGGACATTACCGGGCCAAGGATGTGACTCCAACTTACTCTGTGCTGAGGGTTTCAAAACCGCACCTGGTATGCGCATTTTCGCTGCGTGCTTGGCGAGTAAATGTTGAGCAACGGGCAAAATATCGCCCTTGCGCTCACGAATAGGCAACCAGCGCAGTGGAAAAACGTTTAAGCGATAATATAAATCTTCCCTAAAACCACCCTCACGGACATAATCCGCCAAATCGCGGTTTGTCGTCGCGATGATACGCACGTCCAATGGAATTGCTTTTTTTCCTCCTAGGCGCTCCACTTCTTGCTCTTGCAGTACTCGTAACAACTTAGCCTGCAAACCCACATCCATTTCAGTGATTTCATCCAGCAATAATGTCCCACCATTGGCTTGCTCGAACTTACCGGCTTGTGAGGCGACCGCGCCAGTGTAAGCCCCTTTTTCATAACCAAAAAGAATCGCTTCCAACATGTTTTCGGGAATGGCAGCGCAGTTGATCGCCACAAAGGGAGCATTGGGACGCTTAGAGTGCTGATGAATATAATGCGCTAACACTTCCTTGCCTGTGCCACTTTCACCACAAATCAATACAGTGGAATCCGTCACCGCCACACGCTTTGCCAACTCCAACAAAGCCACACTGGATGGGTCCTTTGCGATGGGCTGATGCGCTGCCACGGCGGCGGTTTTTGCTGTGTATTTGGCGATTGTGTTCAGCAGTTCTTCTTCTTGGAACGGTTTCAGCAAATAATCGACCGCACCATCGCGCATGGCTTCCACAGCGTGAGCGATATCACCATAGGCCGTCATTAACATGATAGGCAGTTCAGGGTAAGCATTAATCACATGATGCAATAATCCATAGCCATCCATGCCTGGCAAATTCACATCAGATACCACCATATCGAACACATTGTGTTTGAGTGCAATGATAGCTTCTTCGGCACTGTAGACCATTTTGCATTGATAGCCTGCAAGCATTAAGGTGTCCTCTAATGCTTCTGCCAAGCCTTTGTCGTCTTCAACTATTAATAATTTCACTTCAGACATGTCATACCCTTACCAGAGGAAGCGTCAGACTTACCGTCGTACCTGCCCCCTCTATACTGTCTATTTCAAATTGGCCATGATGAGCTCTCGCAATCGCTTTCACGACCATCAAACCAAGCCCAGTTCCATGCTGTTTGGTAGTAACAAAACCTTCTTGAACATGCTCTAAGTGTGCCTTTGACATGCCCACTCCGCGATCCTTGAAGATAAATTTGACGACACGACCGTCTTTGTGACACTGGAGCTTAACGACGTCACCTTGCTGTTGCGCATCAATGGCGTTGTTTAACAAGTTCAACAAGGCGCCTAATAAGGTATCTTTATTACACTGAATGCAATCAAATTCTGCAAACTCAACTTCAGCAGCATCAAGCTGC
>CAZBUC010000510.1:0-1625 GCA_964494965.1 uncultured Maribrevibacterium sp. | reverse complement strand
AAAAGGAGAAAGCAGTGGTATTCAAAGAAAGGCTATACAGAGTCGGTCAGTCATGCGATTTCTGTACAAAAGCACGGGAAAAACGGCGTTTGGTTTGTCTGTAGGCAGATTCCATCCCGCCCAACCCAACTAAATTCAAGCAACCTGCCAAGAAAAACTTGAGGCAGGAAAACGAGTAATCAAACAACAAGTAACTCCTTTGGTTTTCCCTAACTGAGTGAACAAAAAAGAGGGCGAGTAGGTGTTTTTTTGAGACAATACTGTTATGCAAAACACTCATCTCCAAACACCTACTCAAGTAAATTGTCGCATTTTAGATTTGATTGAGCAAATGGTTGCTGTGATGCCAAAAGGAACAGCCCTTGGATTATGTGATTTGGTCAGCGCCATGTTCAGTGGCTACTTTATCGAATCAGGCGGCGCAGTGATGCCAGCGGTCGAGGCATTCTTGCGTCAGGAAATAAAAGATGAAACAGAACGAGCAGCGCGAAGTCGTCGCGCGGCCAAAGCGCTGACATATGGCAATTACAATTTGAAGGAACTGATGGATAGGTTGCTAGAAATCGTGATAGCAGAAGGTCACTGGAAACCGACTGTGGTCGAAGGCTATCGAATTGCGCCTGTTGATTTCACAGCTTATCGGCGGGCGGCAGTCAAGAAACTAAAGAGTAAAGCGTATGTTTCCGATGTCGATCGCGCTGTTCCGGCTGTGCCAATTGGCCTGATCGCCTTGGTTGGCAAGGTTCAGGGTCAACGAATAGGTTTATTGAAAAGCATGGTGTCCACGGATTTGCGGGTCAACGATGGGAAGGCGCACAAAAAGAAATTGTACAAACAGGTGGGCAAAGAGTTGGCGGAGAATGAGCTGGCTGTATTTGACGCCGGGTTTAAACTCGCGGAAGCTGCCCAAGCAGATATTTCACGTTGCCTCATACGATTAGCCAAGAATAGCGCCTTTGGTAAAACAGCGGGTCAGGTTCCGGAGCGGAAATCAAAACTGGGTCGGAAGCCAACTCAGTATCGAGCTGATATTGTGCGTCCCCTGGCGCGTGTGCATAATGGCAACACGTTGCCCGCAACTGAAGCGGACGAGGTGCGCACAATAACAGGTAAAAAGGGACAAAAAATAGAAGTTCACATTTGGCATAAGTTGTATTTTTTAGAGCGGCATTTAAGTGACGTAACTGACGAACGCCAGAAACGCAAATTACGACATATGCCGCTGAAAATAATGGCGTTTTATGACCCTAACTATGATGACCCGTTGTTAGTGGGTACTCCCTTGTTATCATTGACGCCAGAAGCAGCCTATGAAATCTACATCGCCCGCTGGCCGGTTGAAGGATTGCCTCAGACTGGAAAGTACATTTTATCCGGTGGCGGCGGCAGACACTATGTACACCATCCAACTGCAATGCAACGAATGCCAGCCCTATCGCTTATCTTTGGGTCTTTGCTCAAATACGCGGCAGCTACTTTACCGCCTTTTCGAACCGGCTTCTGGGATAAGCTGGTTAAGCCGACTTATGGTCGCTTGTTGCGACATTTAAAAAAAGTTGGTATTCCACTATCGGAACAACTTTTCAAAAAAGGCTCAGTAACCGCCCATTTACCAGTTGGTTACG
>CAZBUC010000509.1:1088-1628 GCA_964494965.1 uncultured Maribrevibacterium sp. | reverse complement strand
CAGTCCAGCGGCTTGAATTTGCGTTAAGTCCGCCACATCCAAATCCTCCTGACCAAGATGAACGCCATACGCACCAAACGTGATAGCCTGCTGCCAATAGTCATTGATAAAGACTTGAGCATCGTACGCTTTACCTAAAGCAATCGCCTTCTGGATAGTACGCTCCAGATCCGCATCCTCAGGATCTTTGATTCTCAGCTGCGCAATTTTCACACCTTGCTTAAGTACTAACTCTAACCAAGCAACGGAATCCACCACAGGGTATAAACCCATTTTACCAAGATCCATCTTGGCAAACGGCTGATTCATGGACATTATTGGTGAGAATGGTGAAACAATCGTTGGCATATTTTCAATCTGAAGCGGCCAACCGGGTCGCCCCAATGGCCCAGCACCAACACCAATCTGCACGCCTTTTTTTAACGCCCCAGTGATATAGGCCTTAGCCATGGTCATGGCGTCTAGAAGATCGTAGCCATGGGCAATAAAGCTCGCCAACGCTGTCGATAAGGTGCAACCTGTGCCACGGGTATTGTGCAC
>CAZBUC010000509.1:0-1078 GCA_964494965.1 uncultured Maribrevibacterium sp. | reverse complement strand
TTCATAAGAAAAACCGACGACAACATCCTGGCCCACCAGCCAATCCGTTGCTTGTTTAGAGTCTGAATGCCCTGCTTTTAGTAACCACGCGCATTTTGACGACGCTAAATACGCGGCCAATTGACTCTGTATGTCTACCACTGGCTGCTGGCCAGACAAGCCAGTCAGCCGCTCAAATTCCAGCAAGTTGGGCGTAATCACATCCACATGTGGAAGCAAAGACTCCAATAAAGAAGCCCCAACAGAATCTTGTTGCAGGCGATTACCCGATTCACTACTCGCCGCCATCACAGGATCAAAAATAACCAGCACATTCGGAAAGTTAGCCTTGATGCGCTGCACCCAAACCGAGCAAGCTTTCACTATGTCGATGGAAGGCAGTAAGCTAACCTTAATGGCTGCTGGTGGCACATCATCAAGTAAGGTTTGCCACTGCTCATTGAACATAGCCAGTGAAACTGGCTCCACAGAGCGTACGGTTTTCGAGTTTTGTGCGGTGATGCACGTCACTATCGTTTGCACGTGGCAACCTAAGTCTTGCCCGGTGCGCAAATCCGCTTGGAGTCCAGCGTGGGCGGACGAATCCGATCCGCCCACACACCAGACAACAGGAGGTTTTATCGACATAAATCCTCCTTTCGCCTACAGCGATTTTTCTTTTAGTTTATCCGTAGTGAGATAGACATCACTGCCTAGCTCACGGAATTGCGCCGACATTTTCTGCATGCCACTTTCTGCTTCGCTAGCAACGGCATCGCCTTCCAAAGCACTCATGTCGATTTTTTGAGCACCTTCCAAGCCTTTGGCATCCTCTAAGCCCTTGGCATAGTCGCGAACTTCTTGAGTGATTTTCATCGAGCAGAATTTTGGCCCACACATAGAGCAGAAATGCGCCACTTTACCTGACGCTTGCGGCAATGTTTCATCATGGTAAGAGCGAGCGGTTTCAGGGTCTAAAGATAGGTTAAACTGATCTTCCCAACGAAATTCAAAACGCGCTTTCGATAAAGCATTGTCGCGAATTTGTGCGCCCGGATGACCTTTAGCCAGATCGGCGGCATGGGCCGCAATTTTGTAG
>CAZBUC010000508.1:0-1628 GCA_964494965.1 uncultured Maribrevibacterium sp. | reverse complement strand
CGACGAAGGCAGCAGCTCATCAAGCTTCCGCCATTTTTATCGCTCTGTTTGTTCATACACGGGCTGCGTATTGCCTCGCTTTGAAGATGTGTCCGCCATTTCACTGCAGCACGTGCGCATACAAAGTCATCCTTCCTTAGCCAACACGCTATTGGTAAACGCGATCATCACCAACGGCAGTGGTTTTTCTCAGCCTATGCCGAAAATTGCCCTAGAATTTTTCGATCTCAATGGCACCCCTGTAGCCGCACGCCTTTTTGCACCCAGCGATTATTTACACAAAGACTTTCTCGACATAACGTATATGCCACCCGAAACACCGATCCACCTCGTTATTCCGATACAAGATCCTGGTGCCCGCGCTGTCACACATCAACTGAAAGCCTTCCCAACGGATACCCGTTCGTACTAGTTTGAGCACGTTTTGAGATTAAGTGCAAAAAAGCACAAAAAATAGTCAGTTTTTGCACTGTCAAGACTTCAAAAACAACGATTGCCTAGGTATTATTCACGCCCGCTCGACACTGTCGACGATCTTTAACATTCAATCCAGTATTCAGGAACATCATGGCATTTGCTATTGGCCCGTATTGCGTTGACAAACCCGTTATTCTTGCCCCAATGGCGGGTGTAACGGATTTGCCTTTTCGCCGCCTTTGTCATGATCTAGGTGCAGGCTTAGTCGTATCAGAAATGGTTACCTCTGACGTTCGCCTGTGGAGCTCGACAAAAAGCCGTCATCGTTTAATCCACGATGCGGAAGTCTCGCCGAGATCCGTTCAAATTGCAGGTGGTGATCCCCAAATGATGGCCGAAGCCGCTCAACAAAATGTTGAGCTTGGCGCCCAAATCATTGATATCAACATGGGGTGTCCTGCCAAAAAAGTATGCAACAAAGCAGCAGGCTCTGCATTACTAAAAGATGAAGCACTTGTTCGAGAAATACTGGAGTCTGTTGTAAATAGTGTCTCGGTTCCCGTTACGCTAAAGATTCGCACTGGATGGAGCCAAGATCAAAAAAATGGCTTAGTGATTGCGAAAATGGCCGAAGATATCGGTATTCAAGCACTGGCCATTCATGGGCGTACGCGAGAATGCAAATTTCAGGGACAGGCTGAATACGATACGATTGCAGAAATTAAGCATCATTTACGTATTCCTATCTTCGCTAATGGAGACATTAACGACGCGCAATCAGCGAAATTCGTGAAAGACTATACCAAAGCGGATGGCATCATGATTGGACGAGCCGCTCAAGGAAGGCCGTGGATTTTTCGCGAAATAAACCACTATTTACAAACCAATGAATTGTTAGCACCACCCCCTCTGTCTGAGGTGAGACAACTTGTAATCAACCATGTAAACGCCTTACATCAGTTTTATGGCGATTACCTTGGCGTGCGAATTGCGCGTAAGCATGTTGGCTGGTACCTGCAGACGTTAGCGGATAAAACACAATTTCGCAGTGTGTTTAACCGTATTGATAATACGCAAGAACAGCTGGATAAATTGGAAGAGTTCTTTGTTTACCAATAGGTAAACAAATCTCACACTTAATGTAATGGGTATTATTATAAGAAAGCCGATGTGTTTTCCGCTGTATTAATCAATGCACATTAACTAATGGT
>CAZBUC010000507.1:0-1637 GCA_964494965.1 uncultured Maribrevibacterium sp. | reverse complement strand
TGATTAAGTGCTTTCATTCATAAACAGATCGGAATTAAATCGAAATATTGCATGTTTGCCAACCTCGGAAACGAAAAAAGCGAATCACTTGATCCGCTTTTTTATTGTCTTAGTGTACTAAATTCAACTCCCCCCACTAAGCTATTCTTCTTCATCCGCATGAGATTCGGCTTCAAAACTTTCCACCTGCTCGAAGTTCTCCATCCAGAAATAGGAACTCACCAAGCTAAACTGGCGGGTTGTGCCTTCATCCGCCACTTGCTTTACCTGCCACACAAGACCCGGTGCTTCAGGAAAGAGTGTGCCTTTAATTTGGTCTTCGTATAAACGATAGATTAAGGCGTCATCCCCTTGTCCATTTGCCAATAAGCGTACAATGGAAGAATGTAACGACTCATCAAAAATCGCCATATCTTCAATATGCTCCGCAGTCACCGTCATAGCAAGCTCGACCCCTGTAGGCTTCGCGAAGGTGCCATTAAAAGCTTCACGCAGCAAAGCATAAGCACTGAAGAAGCGTTCATGGAATAGACAGTCTGGGTACTCTTCCCATGAACGATCGTCGATCATATCGTGGCTAATTTGATCGACTTTGCCTTTAGATAACTCAGGAAATAAATGTGTTAACAACGCCTTTGCCGCATCCGCAGGTTCAAGATCATTGAACGACATAACGCACATCTCTCTTAGCTCTGCCGCATCCATAGCGTCGACATCATCATCAAAATCCATCAGCGTCAGAAGCGCTTTGTAATCGTCAACAGACCATGCATTTGGAATCTTGCTAATCTTCTGAAAGGAATCAATTTGAACGGTAAACTTAGCTTGCATCGAGCACTCCTATTTGAACGCTAACATTGCAGGGAAAACACAGTTAGGCTTTGTGAATAGCCAATAAGGACCTTAAAAAATGAACAGGTCGAGCACCCAATGTACAGGGTGTAGAAGCAAGTTACTATCCATATCCCTAGCGGGAAATGGTTTGGCGCACGTCATATAGCCGCATCAAGCTAAACTCACTGGCAAAAGTAACCTTATGGCACCAAATGCCACTACCCCACATAAAATAGGCAAACCCATGGATCGAGTGCGAGTCCAAACGCCGAAGGTGACCAATATCCCGACCCCAGTCGCAAACCAAGATACAGTATCAGAATGAATCGGCACTAAAGAAGTACCAAACATAGCGGCGATCATGGTTGGCCCCAATATGGTTAACCATATTGGCATTGAGCCAACTCCCTCCTCCGTTTGTCTTTTCGCCAAGCTTCGCTTCATCAAAATATACGGCAACAGACGAAGTAAATAGGTGCCAATGGCAATGCTGACAAGCGCCAGCCACATAGACGTATTCATACTTACTGCCCTCCCACAACACGTTGGTTTTTTAATGCATAGAACAGCACGGCACCGCTCATCGCGGACAATGGAATGGCAATATTCGGGTACCCTGACATTTTCAAAATAACAGCGGTCACAGCCGATAACGCAATGGTCAGAGACCATAAGCGATTATTGCAACGTGGAATAATCAATACGAAAAAAAGCGCAGGCAGTGCAAAAGGCAGAACATCATTAATGAACGGCCAACGCTGCGTTAACTCTCCGCCCGCAATGGCACCCAGCGCGCCGGCAAC
>CAZBUC010000506.1:0-1662 GCA_964494965.1 uncultured Maribrevibacterium sp. | reverse complement strand
TTCCAACCCACAGTATTTTAAGGTTTGAGTCTTACGATGGGAAAGCCCCCTTCTCCATCTATTTACATCCTAAACGCGCTTATGCCGCCAATTATATTCCCTACGGGAATTACCGAATGGTGTTGATGACGGGTTCCCTGTATCATCAAGCTTGTAATCAGTTTGTCTTTAATAGAACGCACAAAATAATTTTAGACAAGGCCGATTTTGCTAGCACTGAGCAAACCCTTTCGCTCACGCCTTAACCGCCCAACGGCAGTTACAGACGGCCTGTTAACCTTCAAACCAATAACCTTCAACCCACTAACTCTGAGTACTTTACGTCCCATGCTAAGTAATATTCGAATTGTTCTTATTAATACCTTTCACCCTGGTAATGTTGGCGCGATCGCTCGTGCCATGAAAAATATGGGGCTAACGAACTTGTATCTGGTAGAGCCTAACGATTATCCCTCGGATGAAGCCACCAGCCGAGCAGCTGGCGCCGTTGACTTACTTGAAAATGCGACCATAGTATCCTCTTTAGCAGAAGCCATCGCTGACTGCAGCCTAGTCATTGGCACCAGTGCGCGTCATCGAACCTTTCAACTTCCTATCATGAATGCCCGTGAATGCGCCGAAAGTGTTATTCCAGAAGCGGTGGATCATAACGTTGCTATCGTGTTTGGTCGTGAGACGACTGGCTTATTAAACGACGAAATCGCTCAATGCCATCGCCAAGTCTATATCGACGCCAACGATGAATATCCGGTGTTGAATATTTCACAAGCAGTACAAATTGTCGCTTATGAAATATGGATGGCAAATCAAAATAAAGAAACCTACAAAAAAGAAACGCCTGAATACCCACATAAGAAAGACATGGACCTTTTCTACGAGCATTTAGAAGAAACACTGTATGGCATCAACTTCATCATCCGTAGTCATCCAGGTAAAGTTTTAGACAAGCTACATAGATTCTTTAATCGCTCTCGTCCTGAGAAACAAGAACTGGGGATTTTGCGCGGCGTATTGGCGGCTGTACAACGCGAAGCTGGACTGACAGAAGCAAACAATCATCCAGAGAAAAACGCCAAAGACGCAATGAAAGAAGCGGCTAAAAAAGAGTAAGCAAGCTCTTTTCCCTTGATTTACAAAATAAAAATGCAGCCAATTGGCTGCATTTTTATTTTAACAAAGACGTTGGAAGAATTACTTCTCAGCACGACCTGCAAACTTGCGCTCTTCTACGTTGACCTTGATACGGTCACCAGTAGAAATATGCTCTGGCACCTGAATCACAGCACCCGTTGACAATTTAGCTGGCTTGTTACGAGACGTAGCAGACGCACCCTTAATAGAAGGATCAGTCTCTATAACTTCTAGCTCAACGTTGGTTGGTAGCTCTAATGCCACAGGCGCTTCGTTGACCAAAACCACTTGAATGCCTTGAGTCGATTCGTTAATAAACAAAATCTCTTCTTCAATGGCCTTTCTGTTTAGGCTGTATGGTGTGTAATCTTCATCATCCATAAAGACAAATTCATCACCGTCTGAGTAAGAAAACATAACAGGGCGGCGCACCAGGTCGGCTAGATCTACCATGTCTGAATCTTTGAAGGTTTCGTCCAACTTGCGACCAGATACGACGTCGTACATACGCATGCGATAAAGGCTTCCACC
>CAZBUC010000505.1:0-1676 GCA_964494965.1 uncultured Maribrevibacterium sp. | reverse complement strand
TTGTCTTATACCGCTCCTGCCCTATCCACTGCGTGGCTTGGACTTTTTACCGATGCCGTTTTAAGCACAGGGCAAATCATCGCCTGCCTATTTATTACCGCAGGCGCATTATTTGCCAGCTTAATGCCAAACAAAAAAACGCCCTTGACTCCGAAACAAGAAGTCAAAGGCATCTGATCAAAAAGGCGCTTAGCATCAATAAGCGCCTATTTTTTAACCACTTGTTTATTAAGCCACCTGCATCTGATATGCGTTGCGCGGAATCTTTTGCAAATAGGCTTCCATTTCCGCCATGCCGTTGGGCTGATCCACCTTCACACCCAAATCACGCATGGTGCTACCTAAAGCATGCAAGGTACGGAACAAGTTGTGCTCACGGCACTGCTCGCCCATTTGCCCAATACGCACAATAGGTTGACCGAATGACCCTGCGATTTCAACGCGGTACATTTCGGATATGTGTCGACAAATTTTTGGTGCGGTTAAGCCTTGCGGAATATTAATCCCTACCACCGAATTCAAACGTGAAGACGGCGGAATAAACAACTCCAATCCCATACCTTCAATACCGGCTTGCAAGGCTTTAGAACAACGCAAATGACGCGAAAAACGATGTTCTAACGTTTCATCGCATACCAACTTCAATGCCTCATGCAAAGCCATGATGCCAGACACGGGCGCCGTATAATGGTAGCCATCATTGTGCCAAAAGTTTTCAGCTAGCTGCGCATCAAAACACCACTGAACCGTTGGCTTAGTACGGCTTTTTACTGCAGCCCAAGCTTCATTAGAAAACACCAATAACGACACGCCAGGGATAGACGACAAGCCTTTTTGGCCACCTGTAATCACCACATCCACTTGCCATGCATCCATTTTCAGCGGCATAGTACTGAGTGTACAAACAGCATCTACCACCACTAAACAACCATAAGATTTGGCGATCTTAGTGATGTCTTCTAATGTATGGTTAAACACCGTATTCGACGTTTCGCCTTGCACAAGCGTTAATACTTTTGGACGTGTTTCTTCAATGGCTTTACGAACTCGTTCTGGGTCCGCTGCTTCATGAACACCAACGTGCAACTCATGCACATCCGCACCAATACGCGTCGCCATTTCTGCCATACGATGACTAAAGAAGCCATTATTAATGCATAAAATACGCTCGCCTGGTTGCAACAAATTGGCCACCGCCATTTCCATCGCCGCTGACGCTGGCCCCGCTACACCAAGCACCCATTTAGACTCTGTTTGAAACACATAACGCGCCATGGTTTTCACTTGCCCAATAACCTGCGCCATCACACTACCAAGGTGATTGATAACGATAGAATTGGCCTTGGCAACACGCTCAGGAATAGGCACAGGGCCTGCACCCATCATTAACAAGGGCTCATGAGGAAGAATTTCGTCTAAAGATTTCACCTGGGGGCGAGGAATACCCATTGGCGATGAAGCAGTCATTTTATGCAGCCCTATTAGTTAAAATTATAAACCGTTTAAAAGTAAAAAACGGTCAAAGTTGAAAAAAACACCTCTAGAGTAAAAAGCCTGTTTTCACGTTTTTACAGTAGAAAATGTCGAGAAAATGATTTTTACAAAATAATATTTTGAAATAGTACATTATTCGTTGTGATAATAAGAGACGGCAAAATGAAAAGAGTGTAATAAAC
>CAZBUC010000504.1:0-1683 GCA_964494965.1 uncultured Maribrevibacterium sp. | reverse complement strand
TTAAGCTGAAAGTAGGGCGTGCTGTACTAGATTGATAGCTTTCAGCAAAATGAAGAAGATTACGTCCATTTTTCGCCCCTGCCAAATACCCCACTAAATGGCCATGTAACGTCAACTTAAGAACATTAATTTCCGTTGTCATCTTCGTCTCCATCTTCTAGTAATCCTTTCCATGGGTTATCCGATAGTTTTTTCTGTTCATCAGAATGATCAGGCTGTTTGTGCGGTAAAGATGTGTTGTCGTCATCGCTTTCAAGAGCTGCTAAAACAGCATTTAGTTTTTCTTTTGGGATCAGCATGACGTCGCTGTTTAGGCCCTTGGCAATCAGTTCAAGGGTATCGAGTCTTGGGTTGCCTTTTGTTTCAAGCCGTTGGTATTGCTGCCTAGAAATACCAACACGCATTAGCATGTCATTCTGCTTGAGTTTCAGTGCTAAACGGCGATGTTTGATTTGCTGTAGTAGATTTATCATAAGGAAACTAATAAGTTGCTTTTTATAGAATAGAAACATATTAGTTTCTATTTTTATGTAAAGCAACTTAAGTGTTTCTTTTTTCTGGGCTTAATGATGAGTGTCAGTAGCATAGAGATAGCCGTTGATAATTCAAATAGCTTACCTAATCAAATTATAGTTTGATTAGAATGTTGTGGGTAATCTCATTACCACCTTTATGAAGACTAAGTTAATGAAAAATCATTATCGTGATGTCACATCAATCGGGCATTACGGCACGGGTGACGTGGAGTTTACCCTTGCCTCAGAGGCGGACTTTGAGCCAGTAAAAGCCTTTATACAAATGGCGTATAACAAGGTGGGTGGGTAGAGTTCGGTACTGGACAATACAGTCGATCTGTACGTCGATTGTCTGCTATAGTTAAGGCTTGAAATTAGAGATGAGGTTTGAGTGATGGCTACGTTTAAAAAAGTGAAAAAATCTAAACGATCAGATCCATTGAGCGATATTGATACTCTGAGCTCGTTGGCGCGTCGTGCCTCTCGTCGTGCTATTTTGAATGCGAAACAAGCGGGCGTTGCCTCTGTATTTATTCGTGATGGTATTATGTTTAAGCGCAATCCTGATGATTCTATTGTCGAAGTTAAGAGAGGGGAGCCGAAGCCTCGTTTAAGTATCGAGGACTTGTCTTGCCAAGCATAAGACTAATTACTGGTCCAAATGGCTCAGGTAAGACAACGTTAACACAGCTTCTTTGAGTTATCGGGGTCAGATGAAAATTGCAAAGAAGATCATGCTGAGAGATGCTGTGGTTACACCAGAAGTAGTTAGTGATAACGAAATGCTTGGCTTCAGAGGTGGACTTTGAGCCAGAGAGCGTCTTTATATAAATAGCCTATAACAAGTTGTTAGGGTCAGACAACTAAGACCCCTGCCAAATACCCCGCTAGATGGCCATGTAACGTCAATTTGAGAACATTAATTTCCGTTGTCATCTTCGTCTCCATCTTCTAGTAATCCTTTCCATGGGTTATCCGATAGTTTTTTTTGTTCATCAGAATGATCAGGTTGTTTGTGCGGTAAACGCTAAACAACTTTCATCGATCTTGTCGCGTATTTATGCCGACAAAAAACTCACAACGACAAATTACGTCTTGTCGGGCTAAAGCCACGACCTACAAAAAAACAATATAAATCAACCAATTGTAGGATGAATAGCGTCACACG
>CAZBUC010000503.1:0-1689 GCA_964494965.1 uncultured Maribrevibacterium sp. | reverse complement strand
TCACCCTCACCAAGCAAACCTTGCTCAACCAGCCACTCCTCAACAAAAGAATGACCCTCTTCTGTCAATTCTATGCTGCGCTGTGACTCATCAAAAATATAGTGACCTGAAGGCTCTTCACCTTCGTTTTCTATCTGCTTAGTGAGCAAAGGCGCAAGAAGATTTATCTTTTTGTATTGCTCAGAACTGTCTTCGACCGCACCCGAAATAACCAAGGGCGTTCTGGCCTCATCAATTAAGATGGAGTCCACCTCATCGACAACAGAAAAATTCAGATCTCGCTGAACGCGATCTTCGAGACGGAAGATCATGTTGTCACGAAGATAGTCAAAACCGAATTCATTATTGGTGCCGTAAGTGATATCACATAGGTAGGCACTTTTCTTCTCATCACGGTCTTGACCGGAGAAAACAACACCAACGCTCATGTCTAAAAATTCGTACAGCGGGCGCATCCAGTTAGCATCACGCTTGGCCAAATAATCATTGACAGTAACAACGTGCACGCCTTTAGACGTTAACGCATTTAAATAAACAGCCAAGGTAGCAACGAGTGTTTTACCCTCACCCGTTCTCATTTCTGCGATACGGCCTTCGTGCAATACCATGCCACCGATGAGCTGAACATCGAAATGACGCATATTCATCACTCGACGGCTGCCTTCACGAACAACAGCGAACGCTTCTGGCATTATCGCATCAAGCTTCTCACCGTTTTCTAAACGAGTTCTAAACTCACTGGTCTTTCCAGCAAGCTCATCGTCAGATAATGATTCAAGGCTTTTTTCTAACTGGTTGATCTGTGCAACCATTTTTTTGTAGCGTTTTACTTCTCGGTCATTCTTTGTGCCGATAATCTTTTTAATTACAGTTCCTAACATCTTGAACTCAACGTAGCCAATTAGTAATTCTTAGAGTCTACCATGGTAAGGTGAAACAAATCATGGAATATCAATACCCTAAACACAAAAAAACCAGACATATAGTCTGGTTTTTAATCAATCTTTGGCAATATTTAATACTTATGCGCCAGCGAAAGCAGGCTCAACATAAGATATTGGGTGTGCCTGAGCCTCGTCTTCGAATACGACATATTCCCAAGCATCTTGATGTTCTAGCAATGCGAGAAGCAACTTATTATTCAGAGCGTGACCAGATTTGTAGGCTTTATATTCACCGATAAGGCTGTGGCCTAAAAGATACAAGTCACCAATAGCGTCAAGTATTTTATGACGAACAAGCTCATCACGATATCTAAGTCCTTCGTCGTTCAAGACACGGTAATCGTCAAGCACTATGGCGTTTTCCATATTGGCGCCACGAGCAAGATTATTGTCCTTGAAATACTCAAGATCTTTCATGAATCCAAAGGTACGAGCACGGCTAATCTCTTTTACAAAAGTAGTCGTTGAGAAATCAAATGACGTACTTTGAACATCCTCACCAATAGCGGGATGCTGGAAATCAATAGTAAAAGACAGTCTAAAACCTGAGTGCGGCTCTAAAGAGGCAAATTTATCCCCTTCATCAACACGAATCGGTTTTTTAACTCGAATAAAACGCTTTGGAGCATTTTGTGCCTCTAGACCGGCAGACTGCAACAAGAAAACGAAAGGGCTCGCGCTTCCATCCATCAACGGGACTTCACTAGCGCTAACTTCGACGTAAGCGTTATCGACACCCAAACCC
>CAZBUC010000502.1:0-1695 GCA_964494965.1 uncultured Maribrevibacterium sp. | reverse complement strand
CCATTTTTAGCGCGTTGGTGCGAACAAGGTCGTAACGTAATGTGCCTGCCAAGGCAGCAATCAGGATAAAGCCCACGCCCGCTTGCACAAAACCGCCGTACACACCAGCAATAAATAAAGCGACCCAAGCGCTGGGTTTTTCTGATACTTTAAAGGGCACAGTCCCTTCTGGCGGTGCAATCATGGTGGGGCGAACAATCATGATGATCGTCATACCTATCATGGCGCTCAGCAAAAGCGGTTTCAACCAAGCTTCAGGAGCGTAACTCGCGGCAAAAGCCCCAAACACGCCGCCAATCAGAGAAGGAATCATCACGGGTAGAATATCGGCATTGTCGAGCTTTTTGGCCTGTCGAAAACCAACGGTAGCCGACACATTCTGCAAGAAGACCCCCACTCTATTTGTTGCATTGGCAACATCGGCTGGCATGCCCATCACCATCAAAGCCGGCAGCGTCAGGTTGGAACCACCACCAGCCAGCGTATTAATAATACCGGCGATAAAACCTGTACTTATCAAGAGTGTGACAGTAAACACGCTATAATCCATAGCCATATCCTTGCATTAAGCCCTATGACGAGCAATCAGAAAAAAAGAGACCGATAAAAAGAAGACGAATAGTATGAGAAACCATACAAGCGAATAAAGTGTTAATGTACAAAAGCCCGTAAAACTAAGACAAAAGTCCCATAACCAAGCGGAAAAATCTTTCAAGAACGCTTCAACATACCTAGTAGGGAGAACATTGTGATTCTAACCGATGAGTTAACGACCCCCATTGGCGTCATGCGCGTCTGTGCCACAGAAGACGGTATTTGCCTATTAGAATTTGTCGACAAGCCCCTCCTGGAAAACGAGCTGGTCGATTTACAACGCCGCCTTAATGCACCAATCGTATCGGGCGAAAATGCCCACATAAAACAGCTTAAAATAGAGTTAACAGAATATTTTTCAGGGCGCAGAAAAGTCTTCTCTGTGTCGCTTCATACGCTGGGGACGGACTTTCAAAATGCGGTTTGGCAAGCGCTTGGTACGATTCCCTACGGCGAAACCGCCAGCTATCAAGCACAGGCGACTTGGCTCAATAACCCCAAAGCCGTTCGAGCGGTCGCTAGGGCCAATGGTATGAACCGAATTGCTATTGTCATTCCATGCCATCGAGTGATTGGCAAAGACGGCAGCTTAACCGGTTATGCAGGAGGACTAGAGCGCAAACGCTGGCTGCTGAACCATGAAACCAATCCGTCGCTCTAACTGTCGTCAAATCGTCTGCCATCTTATGAATGCATCAAGGTTGTGTCATGGAGGTGTAATTTCTAGGTGACGCTATTGAAATGCGCTCTTCACGCGTTCATCGTGTAGGCTTTGCTCACTATCAGATGGAATTCAACATGTCGACAAACATCGTTGCTGTATACGGAACGCTTCGTGAGGGGCTAGACAATCACGGCTTTATCGCCGAATGCAAACGCATTGGCCTAGGCTGGTTGACGGGATATCGTATGCATAATTTGGGCGACTATCCCGGTAGTGTTTACGCACACGATGATCACTTTCGGATTCGGGTTGAATGGTACAAGATTTCCGACGATGTTTTGGCCTCTTTGGACCAACTGGAAGGTTACGATCCAACAACACCCGAGAACTCACTCTACGTTCGCAAATCTATCTTTTCGCCTTACGGCCGTGGTTGG
>CAZBUC010000501.1:0-1696 GCA_964494965.1 uncultured Maribrevibacterium sp. | reverse complement strand
ATCTGGACTAGTAATAAATGGGTGGATATGCCACTGGATTTGGGGGCCACATGGATACACGGAGCAAAAGGGAATCCGCTCACCAAGCTTTCGGATGAAATAAACGCTAGCCGCTTAGTCACTAGCTATGACAAGACTGCCACCTACGCAACAAACGGTAAATTGCTTTCTGAGGCCGAAGAAGAACGCTTGGAAGGTTTAAGAGAACAGATATATGAGATCTTGGCAAAAGCGCAAAATCGGGATAAAGATGTTTCCATCCGACAAGCGTTGCAGCCATTATTTGATAAATTGCCCACATCATCTGAGGCTGCACAGTTTAGCAATTTTGTGCTAAGCGCTAGCATTGAGCAGGAGTATGCGGGTGGTGCCGATAGGCTTTCTACACACTGGTATGACAGCGCAAAAGAGTTTACTGGTGATGACCTCTTGTTTGCCAATGGTTTTCAAGTCATTACGGACTTTTTAGCCGAAAATCTTACGATAAAAACAAGTCAAATAGTCAAAGAAGTTCAATGGCAAGGGTCTGAGGTTCGGGTGTATACCGTTGACAGTGTATTTGTGGCAGATCAAGTAGTCGTAACGTTGCCGCTGGGTGTACTTAAAGAAAATACGACTCGTTTTACACCCTCACTTCCCCAAGCCAAATTAAACGCCATCAGTAAACTTGGTATGGGTGTTTTGAATAAATGTTATTTGCGTTTTGATCGCGTATTTTGGCCGGATGATGTTGATTGGCTGGAATATATTCCAGCCAATCACGGTGAATGGACGGAGTGGGTTAGCTTTAGGCGAGCAGCCAATATGCCCATTCTATTGGGATTCAATGCTGCTGACAGGGCAACCGTGATTGAAGGCCTGCCGGATCAACAAATAGTGGCCAGCGCTATGCAAACATTAAGGACGATTTATGGTGCAAAAATACCTGAACCCATCGACTACCAAATCACCCGCTGGGCATCTGACCCTTTCGCTAGGGGCGCATATTCCTATCATGCGCTGGGGTCAGAACCAGCGATGCGTGATACGCTTGCCCAATCGCTGAATAACCGGGTCTTTTTCGCTGGAGAGGCGGTAAGTATGGATTATTTTGGTACTGCTCATGGAGCCTTTTTGTCAGGCATCCGCGCAGCCCAAGCTGTGGTGAAAAGCTAAATGGAAAAGGTGGGTTGATATGAGCGATAAAGTCCAGGCTTATCGAGGGCCTTTGGTGACAGCCAACGGCATCATTCTCGGCTTCGTTCTGAATTTTGCAAACATTTGGACCAAACAAGAAACACCACTTGGCGACGGTCTTGCTTACTTGGTCCTATTTTGCTTGATAATTGGAACCGGTTTGATGGTTGTTTCATTGTTTCGCATTCTAAGCATGGGTGTGCCAATCGAACATGTCGAGAAAAACTATACCAAGACAACTGTGTTTTTATAGGCGGTGTTTGTTTCGCATTTTTTGGGGCATTTATAGATATGCTCGTAAACTTTATGTCCGACTAAACAATAGTTCGGAAACATTTTGCTAAGAAGGGGATCGTCCTTTAGAGTAAGAGTCTAGAATCCAGCTCGAAGGGCGACCCCATGGCTACATTAAGCCAGATATTGAAAAACTTAGCTATCCGCGCGGAACACGTTTACTCTCGAACCTTGACTGACAGCCACCGGTACTGTACATTGCGGTTATGCTCAATTGCTCTTCAAG
>CAZBUC010000500.1:0-1701 GCA_964494965.1 uncultured Maribrevibacterium sp. | reverse complement strand
TTTAGGGGGTAACTTGTTGACAATTGATTGAATTGGTGAATTGTTAATGTTTCTCAACACAGAGCGAATGTTTGAAGCCTCTAAAGGCACTAGGCGATCAAAAGAAGACTTATTGGCTATTTGTTCAATAGCCTCATATATTTCCTTAATATCAAAGTGTGGGATTATAAGTTTGTATCGTGGTGCAATTGTTCTCTCCATTTGCGGGCTTTCACATAAAAGCAAAAACTGATTGAAAGGAATAGAAACTTGAATTTCGCTACCACTATTAAAGCGATTTTGTGAAATTGCAGAAAGGCAATACGCCTCATTATTATGTACAAAAACTAAGCTCAATAACTCTCTGGCTTTCATATCATTTTCGATAGTCGTGTCATCATACTCTTCTTCAAATTGACTAATCCAAGCTTCTTCTTGCTTCGTGAAAGATGGATACACGATTTTATGGTCAAAACCATAGAAAAAAGGAGATACTATTTTAGGAGCTTGCACTCAAGGCTTCCTTGGGATAAATATGCTGGTTACTTCAACCTGATTTAACAGTGAGCGATAGTCGTCAAAATGCATCTCAAACGATGGAGCTATCTCGTAATGACCTGGTTGACCTCGCTGGATAATTTCTAATCCATCTGGCAAACTTGAAATTTGATAAGACTCTTTTCCACGAGCCGCAGTAATAGGGTCATTGAAGAGTGATATACCTTGACCCGGAGCAACTATTCTATTAGCCTCATCAGCCCAAGCCACATCTGATACTCCACTAGCATTTGAAATGCCGTCTCGGGCTTGCAAGTGTAAACCATTAGCCAGTTTGTTTGGTGTTCCCCCTCGAAATAAAGGTCTACCTAGTTCATCAGTACAATTATGCGCTAATAACCCACCACTACCCACATAAAAGTTATGCGAATCTTCAACCAAAAGACTGTAGACATACTGCGGGTCATTAACCTCTTCGGTTCTTAAGACTTTAACAACAGATCCATCTTGCGTTTGAATTTTGTCTCCAGCTTGTAAGTCTTTGGCTTCTATCCAGTTGCCTTGAACATAAAAAGGGTGTTCTGGTGTTGTACCAATGATTTCATCTGTGGTGTACAGATTCATAATCGTTTCAGTCCAGCGTTTTGACTTCGCTAAGACTCTTCGTAACCCATTATCATTTTGGTCGATAGCTACGGGTTTTGGTGTATGTAATTTTGTTTCAGTTGAAGTGATAGTACCGATACGACCACTTGCCATTTGAACTGTATCGCCAACAGTAAGGTTTTCTGAAGGTTTTATGTTGCCATCTGCTAAAACTGATAACTGGTCAGCAGGTACAATTAACCACTCCAGGTCAGCAGGTACACCGTTTTCAGTTAAATCAATTGAGAGTGTTGTTTCTAGCCTTGCTTCAGCAGGTGGTTCTATGTATTTTGCACAAGGTGGATTCTCTGGACTAGCTAAAGTGTCAACACCAGCCAAGAAAGATAATCTTAATAATTGTTGCGGTAAACGAAAGTTACCTTCTTCATCAAGGGTTAAAGCCAAAGCAAAAACAGTTGTTAAACCAAAAAAAAGAATGGTAGCTAGGATAATGGCAAAACTGCGATTTTTCTTTTTACTCCCTGACTTAATCTCTTCTCTTTCTTTTCGACGCCTCTCGTGTCTGTTCATGTTCCCTCCTGGATTTTTGTTGAGCTAAAATCTACCCTTTTTACCAAA
>CAZBUC010000499.1:0-1702 GCA_964494965.1 uncultured Maribrevibacterium sp. | reverse complement strand
AAGGTAATAGCTTAACGCCGTCTCTATTGCGCTGGCCTACTCGTAAAGAGTATCGAATCAGCTCAGCGTTTAATGCCAATCGTTTACACCCCATAACCGGACACAGAGCACCTCATAATGGTGTTGACCTAGCGACCCCCATTGGTACTGAAGTGCTGGCTGTGGCAGATGGTGTGGTTACTCGAGTGGCCACGCATAAATACGCAGGTAAGTTTGTGGTAATTGAGTATACGGGGCCATACAGTTCGCGTTTTTTGCATCTTGATCGAGTCTTGGTTAAAAAAGGTCAGCAAGTGAAGCGTGGGCAAGTGGTGGCTTTGTCTGGCAATACTGGGCGTTCTACAGGGGCACATTTGCATTATGAACTGCACATCAAAGGGCGCCCGGTTAATCCGATGACCGCAGACATTCCGACAACGCAATCGATTTCTGACGAAGGCCGAGCCGAATACGAGAGTGCCGTTCAGCGCTGGATAGCCATGATGACTAAAGTCGAAGAAGATGCGCATAAAAATATCATTATGCTTGAAACAAGCGCCAGTGCTAGGTCAATGGAGAGACAGACACAACCCTTTTTGGTCATTAGATAGCGATAATAAAAAGGTCTCTTTGTATTCAAAGAGACCTTTTTAAAATCCTTTATTTTTCTATTTACAGTGTTTTTTGGTAGCTTTTTCGGCCCATCATGAAAAGACCAATAAAGAGACCTAAGCCAGCAAGCTGCCACCAGATGTCTAGATTTGGCCATAACATCAAAACACCCGAAGTCAGTGCAACCAGACGAGGCACTAAAGATAAGGTGTCTTCCATATAGCCTTCCATCGCGGCAACACTTGCGTATAAGCCAAATACACCAAAGAAAGCTAGGCGCGTTAGTGTGTCAGTATCGCCTCCAATCAGCGGCGTGTAAGCCATTAGCAAAGGTATAATGTACAGTCCTTTAGCCAATTTCCACGCTGTCATACCTGTTAGCATGGGAGGTGTTTTGGCGATGGCGGCTGCCGCGAAGGCGGTTAAGCATACCGGTGGCGTGACATTACTGTCTTGTGATAACCAGAAGATAATCATGTGTGCGGTGACTAAAATCATCGCTACCGTTTGTGCGCCAAGCGCTTGGTCCATCAGCATGTTTTTGAAATCACTTGGGACTTGTGCTAACAATGCTTCGGCTTGCTCCATCGGCATACCTTGGGCTAAGGCAGGAATGACCGACGGGTCAACTAGCATAAAGATAGCGCTGGCGGTTTCTGGTAGATTGCCGCTTGCCATCATGTCCAAGAGTTGGCTTTCTGCAATCAGATTGAACAGTGCTGGAGCCGACAAGGTGGCCAGGACAATATAGGCTGCAGTAACGGGTAACCCCATGCCTAAAATCAAAGAGGCAATGGCAACGAGGACGTTAGTAAAGAAGAGGCTACCCCCCGCCCAGTCAGTAATCAAGAGCGAAAACGTGTTGCCCACGCCAGTGGTGCTAATGACGTTCACCACTAGACCAATACCGACCAGTAAAACCGCCGTAGTGGACATATTTTTAGCACCCTGTGCCATGGCGTCAAGCACATCAGCCAGTCCCATTCGATGTTTCTTAGATAAGAAGGACGCACCAATCACCGCTAGAATACTGATGCCTGCGGCGTATGTTGGGGTGAAGCCTTGAATCAGTAGGGTGACGAGTACACCTAATGGCACTATGTGATGCCAG
>CAZBUC010000498.1:0-1706 GCA_964494965.1 uncultured Maribrevibacterium sp. | reverse complement strand
AGCCCGCTCGCCCAAAGGCGCGTTGCAGGCCCATATCACAGCGCCCGCGTTTATTGACTTCCACCATCCCGCGGGCACCCGCCAGCAGGTTAATGAACCCATCTTTGAGTTTATCCACCGGCGTGTACGTCACCACTTTTTGCGCGATCTTGACATGGTGGGCAATCGGCTTGAACACCTGCCGGGCTTCAAATTGGATCCCAATGCCAATCAAACTGGCATACGCAGTGAAGCGTTCCTTGACAGCTTCTGGTACATGAATAGACTGTTCCATAGTGATGAACCTCCTGATGGTTTTGTGCAAATTCATCTTCAGGATCGTTCATCACTCTCTTTTTGTCAACTTATGCGTCGTAGGTTGGCGCACTCTGCCCCTATTTTGGGCGAAATTTAGGTAGTTAGGACGGCTTATGCAAAGTATTGTTGTGCTTAAGCAACTGAACGGCGGACATTCATCTAGGAGTTGACCTTGGCAATGAATAAGAATATTTCTGTCTACGAACAAGCGGTTGTAGAATTCTGGGCATTAATTTTTCATGATGAGAGACGAAAAAGTGGAGGACTCTTAAATTGGTTGGGTGAAGGGCGAGTTACGCGACATAGTGGGTTAACACGAACTATTCAAGGTGAGAATCCTTTAGATCAAAAATTCGTTTCCATCAAAGCATCTGCAAAGGTTGATCATGATATTGTTCGTGCAACCGACATAAATGCGTATGTTGGAGAAATAAGACGCATGTGTCAGTCCCTGGTCAAACAAGAGTCCGAAGGATTGTTTAATAGCCTAAATGAAATGTTCGACCATCCAAGTTCACCTGCACTGACAATTGATTTCAAGAGTAGAAAGGAGGAGGAAGATGATCAGTCAGGTGATTGAGCAATATCTTGACGATATTACGGACGAGCGTGAATTCGATCTTCCATTTATGGCTCTAATCCATCAAATGGGATTCTATGACATTCACTGGACACATGGGAAATGGGAATACGGCAAAGACTTTATCGCAAAACTCGATGTAAATGGACAGCCCACACAATACGTTTTCCAGTCAAAAGCGGGCGACATAAACTTGTCCAAATGGCGAACTGATATTGTGCCACAACTTCAAGAAGCCATAACAAATACCCTTTCGCACCCCAATTTCGACCCCAAGCTACCCCGCCAAATTGTTTTCGTTGACACTGGAGACTTGGTCGGAGGAGCTGTCAATGCTGCTCAAAACTGGAATGATGACTTTGTTCCCAACGTATTGAAAGCAAGGCCAGTCGATTTTTGGTGTAAGTCACAACTTGTAAAGCACATAGAACAGTATGGGTTAAACAGTGTTTATCAGGCTACTGCACAGGGACTCAGTAGTCAAGCCAGTTTCCTTGATTTTTATAGCAACTGCCTTAGAGGAACCGTATCAACTAGCAGTATTGAATTATATTCGCAACATTGGCTCGATTTATCAATATCGATTCCAAAACGGGTTTTACGTGCCACTATCGAGGCTGAAATCTTTGCGCGTGCTTTGCTACAAAATGGTCAGATGTATGAGGCGATTGTTTGCTATCTTGCTGCAACAAGGGTTATCTTCCATAGTAGTTACGAACAACATTCAAGCTCCGATCTTGATTTGTTAAAACAACATTTCGAGCTTGCAAAAATCCGACTTCAATCACTTAGCGCAAGTTATCTTGGGCAAGTTGAAGATGAATGGAAT
>CAZBUC010000497.1:1491-1720 GCA_964494965.1 uncultured Maribrevibacterium sp. | reverse complement strand
TTGCTCCCGGAACGGGCATTGCCTACGCAGCGCTTAACTTTTTCAACTTTCCTAAAATCCAATCCGAACATTCCGTCGTAAGCGATGTGCGGTATGGATGGGGGACAAAAACAAACCAACATAATTACCTTGTTTATTTTGAAAATCAGTTTTGGGCAATGTGGAGTGATGGTCCCGGCTTACCCCGTGAAGGGGTGGATGCAAAAGCACACAGGGACCGTGTGCCAGG
>CAZBUC010000497.1:0-1481 GCA_964494965.1 uncultured Maribrevibacterium sp. | reverse complement strand
TGCTACCAGTAAAGACGGACTGACCTGGAGTGAACCGAGATACTTGACTGACCCGCCATTTACTGATGGTTTTGGCTGGATTGCCCGCGGTTTTTGGATATGGGAAGGCCAACTTCTGGCACTTGTCACCCTTTACAACGCTCCTGGTTACAGAGGGGAGGGTTTGCAACTCCACGCATACGAAATGGTGAAAGGAGAAGCCAGGGATTGGAAACATAAAGGTCTGGTCTATGATAATGCCATGAATAATTTCCCTCCTAAAAAGTTACCAAACGGAGAATGGATGATGTCGCGGCGCGACAGTATTGGAAATGTTCATATGCTTTTAGGCGGGACGGAAAGTTATGACACCTGGAAATCCGTTCCGGTAATTAGTTACCTGGACGCAGAAGTACACGCTGAAGAGCCCTATTGGTTGATATTGCCTGATGGTAATCTGGTTGCTTTCTTCAGGGACAATAAGAGAAGTGGTTTTTTGTTCCGGGCTTTTTCTACAGACAATGGCCTGACCTGGAGCAAGCCTGTCCGCACAAATTTCCCGGATGCTACCTCCAAATTCATTGGCCTGAGATTAAAAGATGGCAGATATGTTCTGGTTTCAAATTCCAATCCGGACAAACGGGATCCCCTGACTATTGCTGTAAGCGATGACGGACTGGTTTTCAACAAGATGGGATATCTTGTCGGAGGTCGCCATATTGACTACCCACACATGATAGAACAAGATGGGTATATATATGTAGCATTTGGTGGTGCCAAACAAACTGTGGAAGTATTGAAGATAAAAATTGAAGATCTGAATGCTCTTGAAATGCCGAATAAGCAAGCTATCATAAAAAAGTAAGTTGAAAAGAAATTATTGGGAAAAGAGAATATTTGGAGCTATCGATTGAACCTATGAGTATAAAAACATATTTATCAGCATTTTTTGCCTCATTTTTTTGCGTGGCTTTTGGCTGTTTCCCATCAGAAGTATTTGCGGCCGAAACTAATGATAAGGATCACCAGGTCTCAAAAGCATCGCCAAATTTTATTTTGATTGTGATTGATGATTTAGGATATGGTGATATAGGGATTTATGGAAATAAAATTCAACTCACACCCAATATAGACAAGTTGGCAAAAGAAGGTTTGTTGTTGACTGACTTTCATTCAAATGGATCAGTTTGCAGCCCGACCAGAGCAGCTTTAATGACCGGGCAATACCAGCAGAGGGCAGGTGTTGAACACGCTATTGGCTTCAACCAGGAGGAGGGAATGCCACTTGAGAAAATTACCATTGCAGAAATGCTTCGGAATAAGGGATATAAAAGTGGTGTATTTGGCAAGTGGCATCTTGGGCATGTGAATCGTTTTGGGCCCAATGACCAGGGGTTTGACCAAAGTGTAGTCAGCAACAACACGCCTGACTATCATACGCATATTTCCCGCGAAGGCGAATATGACTGGTATTTTAATCAGGAATTGGCAAATGAGCCAGG
>CAZBUC010000496.1:0-1723 GCA_964494965.1 uncultured Maribrevibacterium sp. | reverse complement strand
TTGTGCCAGCTGCGGGTGACGTGTTGGTATAAAGTTTAGTTTTCTTAATTTCGTTCTGCCACGTGGGACAATAACAGCTTCGAAAACCGCAGCCGTCACAAACCCAACACGTTGGCGTCAATTTGCGATTAAAAACCTGAATTCAAGAATTTAACGCAACAAATCAACCTAACTAGATTTGTTGTATGGAAAAACTCAATTATCACAGACTCAGTTTTCAGGAACGGGTTATAATTCAGACTCTTTGGACTGGCGGATACACTAAAACGGCTATCGCTAATCAGCTCGGCAGACATAAATCAACCATCTCCAGGGAAATCAATAAGTGGGAATCCCATAAGCACGACCGCTATGATGCCAAACTTGCCCATTGGTATGCCCATGAGTGGTATCTCTATAAACACTATAAAGACAAAATATCGCTCTTCCCCGCCCTCAAAGAATACGTTTATAAAAAACTACATGAACACTGGTCGCCCGAACAAATTGCCGGCAGAATCAAACTTGATTACCCAAATGAACCGGTCATGTCCATCTCTCACGAATCAATTTACGCTCATATCTATCGGAACCGACAGGCTAAAGTCAATAAAAAACTCATTGCTCTATTACCTCAACAAAGGTCCAGAAGGAGACGAAACTATAGATCCCGCGGTGTGGCTCAGTTCAAAATAACCGACCGCATCAGTATAGACCAAAGACCTGAATCTATTAATAATAGAAGCGAAATTGGCCACTGGGAAGGTGATTTGATCATTGGTTACAAGCGAGCCAGTGCACTTACTACCCTTGTGGAACGCAAGACCCGATTCACCTACATCGCTAAAGTCAACAACAAAAAATCCGAAACAGTAACGAATGAAATCAAAAACATCTTTTGCCATCTACCCAAAAAGCTTAGACAATCATTAACCTACGACAATGGTGTTGAAATGGCTGACCATAAGTGGCTCACTAATAAATTAGGAACAACTGTATATTTTACCCATCCATACTCTTCCTGGGAACGGGGTACAAATGAAAACACGAATGGGATCATCAGAAGATATCTGCCCAAACAAACCGACTTTCATAAAGTCTCACATAGGAGAATCCTTGAACTACAAAATCGAATGAATAACAGACCAAGAAAAGTTCTGAATTACAGAAAGCCTATTGAACTCTTTCCTGTTAAATCAAACCTTCATCAGCAATTGCTATTACTAAAGTGTTAATGTTTGGAAATAACTCGCCTCGAGTTATTCTGAACATTAATACTTTTTTCTAACTTTAAACTGTTGCGCTAGAACCTTGAATGCACCAAATTAGAACATGATTACAAATGGGGCTGAACGACAGAATATCAGAACATTTTGAATTGACCGTTAACAATTCCACTCAAAGAATACTTAAAGACCTTTCTGACCAGAAACAAAAACAGACTTGGACTGACTTCATCATTTCTGACAACATTGACTTTAAAGAAATCAAGGTAAAGGACAATAGACTTGAGATAATAAGAATGCCATCTGTTCTGAATCCATTTAAAGCACACGGACGAATAACTTTTGACCTTTCAGACAATGACAGTAACATCGTGACAGTTAAGTGTAAAATAATACCACATGACGGCATTTTCCCTTACATTATTGGTTTCTACTTCGCGTTTTTCACCCTCTGGACAATTGCTTGTTTATTAATAGCGTGGGGTGACTCAAAAGTATTATTGTTAGTAATTCCGGGC
>CAZBUC010000495.1:0-1736 GCA_964494965.1 uncultured Maribrevibacterium sp. | reverse complement strand
TTCTTGTCGCCGCATTGTAAAAATCCCCCACTACCTTGCTATGGAAGGCTTCATACTGATAACTGATGGGCTTGGTATCTTCCGTGTAAAAGAATCCACCACCCTCGTGCTGAACATAGGAAACATTTTTACTAATGTCGATTTGGCGGGTAATTTTTAACAATTCACCACTTTCATTTAACTGAAAGGTAAACTTGTCTTTTGGCATGAGTGGCTCTAGCACCAAATACTCTTGATCGGCTTCCAATATTTCATACAAGGCTTTTTTCGTGAAACCAAGGCGGGAAAAAATACGCGCCAGCGTGTCACCGGGCTTAATAACGTATTCCACTGTGGGTAAAATAACTGTCGTATTTTCTATGCCTTCTAGTGGGTCAAACGCCATGATCGAATCAAAATAGGCATCCAAACCAAAGCCGTCTTTTTTCGTGTCTGCTTCCAACCCAGAGTCTGCTTTTTCTGAGCGATTAGAGGACTTGGTCTTAGCGGCAGCAGTCTGATTAGGCAAAACATGCTCATTCGGGTTGACTGTGGAAATCACCAAATTGTCATAAACTAGGGCGAGCAACAAAAACACCGACAGGATAAGCAATATCCAAGCTCGCGTGCCCGACAAAAACCACAACAAAAAGCGTTTAATCAAAGACATGAATAAAACGACTCAGCTAACAAACAATAACCACTAAACATACATTCTACCGACAGCAGGCCTCAAATTTCGGCGTAGGATACGGCATTTTGGCCCTCAAAGAAATACTGCCCCCCCCAAAAGCATTGGACGCATGGCAAGACGCTTTGTACTATGGAAACCACTTCACCTTTCAATAAGAACAAAAATATGCCGCCATCATCAGATTCATTCTCCGGCTACCAAGGTCAAAGGTTCGATCGTTGCCGAGAAGACCAGCCTACCCCCAAATCAGAGGTCACTGATATGGCCTTATTAGTCGAAGAAATACCGCTCGCTATTAGCGTGAATGGCATCGCTTATGCGGTGATGATGGTCACACCAGTGCAGCTAGACGCCTTTGTGGTAGGCTTTGCAAGAAGTGAAGGGATCATTGAACACATCAATGAGGTTCGCGATATCGTGACCCAGAAGGCACACTCTTCGATGGGGATAGATAGCCTGTCCGTCGACTTGGTGATAAGTCCACGACGCCTAGCGCAATTTAAGCAACGTAAGCAAACTCACCTTGGCGCAACGGGGTGCGGCCTGTGTGGCATCGAATCTTTGGCTCAAGCGATGCCAGAACTTCCTTTGTTGCCCGCCAGTGACCCCATTCAACTCTCGATACTGGCTCCTTTAAGACAGCAGTTGAGTCAGTTCCAAGTATTAGGCAACAAAACTGGCGCCGTCCACGCTGCGTTACTGATTTCGCCAACAGGCGAACCCATAATCTGTATGGAAGACATTGGCCGCCACAACGCCCTCGATAAAATTATTGGGTATGCCTTGCAACATAGCATAGCGTTGCATAATCACAGCGTCTTGATGTCAAGCCGATGTAGCACAGAGCTCGTTCAAAAAGCCGTCCGTGTCGGCTTATCCAGACTAATACACCTTGCCTCACCCAGCACCCTCGCTGTACAACTCGCCACCCATTACGGACTGACCCTCATTCACCTACCCAAACAAGATGCGCCACGTATTTTCGCTCACACGCTCAAAACTCACTCAACATACGCGCTTTAACCGCTTCGGGAATGGCTTTGGCTTTCATCGCGCCTGAGTC
>CAZBUC010000494.1:0-1737 GCA_964494965.1 uncultured Maribrevibacterium sp. | reverse complement strand
ATACGAATCGGCTGTGTTGGCAGTCAAATCCACGACGTGGTTCGCGTAGGCGATGACCGTCAACTCGCGGACAGGATCGACCGCCGCAATGCCTTGCCGGATTGGTGTGGCGGGATCGAGCTGAAAGGTGGTTAGGCATTTCTGAGCGAGCTCTTTGTGATCTAAGTTCGGGTAAATGACGTGTAAATGAGCAATGATTCGCTGCTCTAAGGGCGATAAAGGCGCATTTTCCATGGTTACCTACCTGTGTTTAATATTAAAGGGATTTAGGAGCGCTATTTTTTCGGTCCGTATTGGGCCATATCCAATTCAACCGCTTGGGCGAGTTGGCTCATCACACCTGGGAAAGCGCTGACGACACGGTTCCAGCTTGGAATAAAGGGCGTTTCCATTGGGTTGTCTAGATACTGGTTGCCCGCTTTCATGATGTTACTGGCAAACAATTCAACCGCTTGTTCTTCGGTATGAACATCTAATTTTAGACCATTTATTTCCGCATCATTTTTGTAGGTTTCAATGAAATCCAGTGCAACGCGATAATAGGTGGCCTTGATGGTACGGAAGGTTTCTTGATTGAAAATAGTGCCATTGGTGGCGAGCTTTCTAAAAATCGCTTTGGTAATGTCGATGGACATTTTTGACAAACCGCCATCGTCATTGTCGGCCGATAAGTCTTGGTGTTTATGATCGTAAATGTCGGCAATATCGACCTGACACAAACGGTTGGTCGAGTAGTTGCGGTACATTTCACTGAGTACGCCAATTTCCAACCCCCAATCACTCGGAATACGAAGGTCTGTCATCACATCACGACGGAACGAAAACTCCCCCGCTAATGGATAACGGTAGCTGTCTAAGTAATCCAGATAATCTAAATGACCGAAGACTTTTTTGAGGGAGCACAGCAGCGGTGTAACCAGTAAACGACTGACGCGGCCGTTCATCTTGCCATTGGCGGCACGAGCATAAAAACCCTTGCAGAATTCGTAGTTAAAATTCGGATTGGCAACGGGGTAAATCAGTCGCGCCAGCAGCTCTCTGTCGTAAGTGACAATATCACAGTCGTGCATGGCGATGGATTCGGCTTTGCCAGCCGCTAGGTTATAACCCATGCAAAACCAAACATTGCGGCCTTTGCCAGGATCCGAAGGAGAAAGGTGTTCGCCCTTTAAGACGTTATCGATTTCTCGCAAACGTGGGCCATCATTCCACAATACCTTGACGTTTTGTGGTAGCACGCTAAAAAACTCTAACGCGTGTCGGTATTGTTCTTCCGTAGCACGGTCCAATCCGATCACAATTTCAGACAAATAAGGTACTTGCTGTAAATGCTTGAGAATATTCGGCATGGCGTCTGTTTCCAGCTCGGAATACAGACAAGGCAGGATAAGTGACATGGGCCGCGTTTTTGCGAACTCACACAGTTCTTTTTCCATTTCTTCTAACGGGCGGTGTGCCAGATTGTGAAGTGTGGTGATGATACCGTTTTGATGAAAATCGCCCATGTTATTTCTCCTAGTTTCAAAATGACTATTGGTATTATTTTTTGTGTCTGGATCTACAAAATACCTTGCTTGGTTAACGCTAAATTAATGGCTTGCGCCCATCCTTCGGGACCGTAGGCATCGCTCAACCACGCATCGCTGCGGTTGGGGATTTCTGGCGGAGCATGCACTGGCGAGCGAATCACCACAGGAATATCGGCTTTACTCAACATGCCGACATCGTTCTCGCCAT
>CAZBUC010000493.1:0-1740 GCA_964494965.1 uncultured Maribrevibacterium sp. | reverse complement strand
GAATGCCGCGTGGCCCCAGCTCCCGTGCCATGGTGCGCGTCATGGTGTGAATCGCGCCTTTTGATGTGGTGTAGCCCACCATGCCAGCACGGCCACGCATCCAGCTGATCGACCCCATATTAATGATGCTCGAACCTTCCTTCATCCATTTTGCCGCGGCTTGCATGCCAAAAAAATGTGGACGCATGTTGATGTTTAAGCAGTTATCCCAGTATTCGGGGGTGACGTCTTCTATTTTGTGACGATCGTCTTTACCCGCGTTATTGATCAATACGTCTAAGCGGCCCAGTTCTTGGGCTGCGTCGTCTATTGCAGATTGTAAAGCGGCAATGTCACGGACGTCGACCTGTCTAAACCAAGGGGTAACGTTGAATTCGTCGCTGAGTTTCTGATTTAAGGCAGCGGAGCTGGTCTCATCAATATCGATGTACGCCACACGTGCGCCTTGTTTCATAAAGTGATGAACAAGGTATTCGCCAATCCCTGAGCCACCGCCAGTAATAAAAACGACGTTGTCTTTTAAGGAAGGGTATTGGTTGGTTAATGTCGGCATTTATTATTCTCCGGTCGACAAAAGATAGGTATGCCCATGTCTGAATGGGCATACCTTGCATAGGTTTTTGAATTATCCGTTACTTATCCAAACCTGCTAGGCAAACGTACTTGGTGTTGATGTAGTCTTCAATGCCGTATTTAGAACCTTCACGACCCAGGCCCGATTCTTTGTAGCCGCCAAATGGCGCGACTTCTGTGGCGATGACGCCAGCGTTAACACCAACCAAACCTGTCTCTAACGCTTCCGCGACACGGAAAATGCGACCGATATCACGGGAGTAGAAATAAGACGCTAAGCCGTACTCTGTGTCATTCGCCATGGCGATGACATCGTCTTCTGTTTCAAACTTGAAGACTGGCGCTAAAGGCCCGAAGGTTTCTTCTTTAGCAAACAGCATGTCTTGCGTAGCATTGGCAATAACCGTTGGGTGATAGAAATTGTCGCCCAGTTCATGACGTTTACCACCGGTGACGATTTTGCCGCCTTTGCTAATGGCATCTTGTACATGCTCGTCGACTTTATTGACCGCGGCGCGGTTAATCAGTGGGCCTTGTTCAACGCCATCCTCAGTTCCGTGGCCGATTTTCATGGTGGCTACTTGCGCCGCGAATTTTTCAACAAAGGTATCGTATACGCCAGCTTGAACATAAATGCGGTTGGCACAAACACAAGTTTGTCCTGCGTTACGGTATTTTGACATCATGGCACCTTTAACGGCTTCGTCGATGTCGGCATCATCAAACACAACAAAAGGTGCGTTGCCGCCCAGTTCAAGAGAGACTTTTTTCATGGTGTCGGCACAGTCTTTCATTAGCAATTTGCCAATTGGCGTAGAGCCTGTGAAAGTGAGTTTACGCACGACGGGAGAGTCGGTTAGGGTTTTGGCGATTTGGCTCGCTTTACCCACAACAATATTAATCACGCCTGCTGGGATGCCGGCCTCGATAGCAAGAACACCCATGGCTAGGGCGCTTAATGGCGTTTCGGAAGCTGGCTTGATGATCATGGTACAGCCCGCAGCAAGGGCTGGACCGGCTTTACGGGTGATCATGGCCGCAGGGAAGTTCCACGGCGTAATCGCCGCACACACGCCAACCGGTTCTTTCATGACCAGGATGCGGCGGTCTGGTGCGTAGGTTGGAATCATATCGCCATAAATGCGTTTACCTTCCTCGGCGAACCAC
>CAZBUC010000492.1:997-1755 GCA_964494965.1 uncultured Maribrevibacterium sp. | reverse complement strand
TGTCACCCAGCATTTGCTGTCTATTATGCCCTTGTGCGATTTGGTGGTGGGAACCGAAGAAGAGTTTCATATTGCGGGTGGCTGTGAAGACACTATTGAGTGTTTAAAGCGCATTCGCAAAGTGTCCTCCGCTGAATTTGTGGTGAAGCGTGGTGCTTTGGGATGTTCTGTCTTTAAAGCAGAGATACCTGACACCTTAGACGAAGGCATCACGCGTTATGGGGTCACCGTGGATGTGCTGAATGTACTCGGTGCAGGCGATGCTTTTATAAGCGGCTACTTGCGTGGCTGGATTGCCGACGAGCCGACCGAAAATGCTTGTGACTATGCCAATGCGTGCGGAGCAATTGTGGTGTCTCGCCATGGTTGTTCGCCTGCTATGCCAAGCCTTGAAGAGTTGGATTATTACCTAGCCAATCGTAATGACATTCCAAGACCTGATCTTGATCCAGTACTGAACTATTTGCATCGGGTCACGACTCAGCGCAGGTTGCGGGAAGAGCCGACAAAAGAATGGCAAGACATGTGTATTTTGGCGTTTGATCATAGACGCCAATTTGTCGATATGTGTCGTGAAGCGGGCGCCCCTTTGTCACATATAGCGAAAGCAAAGAAATTGATTTTACAAGCCGCTTATCAAGGGGCTTGCGCGCTAGAAGGTAAAGTCGGCGGCACGGGAATCTTGGCGGATGGTACCTTTGCCCAAGATGTTTTGAATGACATTACCGGCAAAGATTTTTGGATCGCTCGACCTGTGG
>CAZBUC010000492.1:0-987 GCA_964494965.1 uncultured Maribrevibacterium sp. | reverse complement strand
TGGAGTTACCCAGCAGCCGCCCATTGCGCTTTGAACTTGGCAATAACGTCGGACAAGCGATTGCTACCTGGCCTGCCAATCATATCGTGAAATGCCTAGTGTTTTATCATCCAGATGATGAAGTCAGTTTGCGTAATGAGCAAGAGCAAAAGGTCATGGATTTGTATCGCGCTTGCTGCACAACGGGCCATGAATTGCTGGTGGAGATTATCCCACCAGCGGGTTCCGAGGTCAAAGACGATACCTTGTCTCGCTCCATCGAACGTTTCTATAACTTGGGCGTATTTCCTGATTGGTGGAAGCTGCCATCGCCCAGTAAAGCCGCTTGGCAAAATATCAGTGACCTGATTAAAACTCGCGCGCCCTATTGTCGCGGTGTCGTCTTGTTAGGGTTAGACGCGCCTGTCGAAGCTTTAAAAGCAGGCTTCGAAGCGGCCGCAGGACAAGACATTTGTAAGGGTTTTGCCATTGGGCGAACGTTATTTTCTGAACCGGTAAAAGCTTGGTTAAGACAAGACATTGATGATGCCATGCTCGTTGAACGAGTGACGCAAAACTATTTGCAAATGAGTGCTTTGTGGCAGCAACGAAATGACAGTCAAATAATGTTAAGAAAGGAGGCATGATGAACACCCTACGTTTAACAATGGCGCAAGCCTTGGTCAAACATTTGCAGGCGCAATTCACGGTAGTGGATGGCATGGAAGTGCCTTTATTTGGTGGTGTTTGGGCGATTTTTGGGCATGGTAATGTGGCTGGGCTGGGTGAAGCCTTGGCTCAGGTAAAAGACGATTTCACCACCTTTCGTGCCCATAATGAACAAGGCATGGCGTTAGCGGCCTGTGCATATGCCAAGCAACATCGTCGTCAACGTATGATGGCTTGTACCTCTTCGATTGGCCCTGGCGCACTTAACATGGTGACGGCGGCAGGCATGGCGATGGCGAATCGTTTGCCTGTGTTGTTTTTACCGGGTGATGTGTTTGC
>CAZBUC010000491.1:0-1758 GCA_964494965.1 uncultured Maribrevibacterium sp. | reverse complement strand
TCTCTAAGAGGCCATTTGAAAATTCCCTGTCTGGTAGAATATTGGACTTTTGACAAAGGGTTTGACATAAGTCAATTTGCAAAATAGAGAAACTGCTCTATTTCTAGTGCATGACTATCAAACCAGACACAATTGAATTAGAGCAGTTCCGACAACAACTTTACCAGAACTTTAACAATCGAGCCGATACTTTAATGGAATTGGTGGATGCCATTTGTAGCAATCCTCATGCCCGTTCTGTGGTTGAGTACAGTCTCACACCCTGTTTTCGACGCAGTTATTCAACCATTTTCAAAGCTATCAACGAAATGGAAATGGACGAGTTGGCGACAGCGCGTTTGCTGGCTCCCTATTTGCCTCGACCCCAAGAGCGGCCATTTTGGTTACTGGGAACGGATGTCACGCCACAACGCCGCCAGTTTGCTCACACTTTGGCTGACCGCGGGATGGTGTATCAACCCAATCCCATCAAAGGTAACAAACCTGTCACAATTGGGCATCAGTTTTCGACCACTGTCTTGTTGCCGGAAGCGGAAGCAGGGATGTCGCCAAGTTGGGTTATTCCTTTAACGACCCGTCGTGTGTCCACCGATGAAGACAAGGAATTGGTAGGCAGCGGACAAACTGATGCGCTGCTCACAGACGCCAAACTACCGTTTGGTACAAGGTTTTGCGTCGATGTGGGAGATACCAGTTACAGTAAGCCTGCTTGTTTACATGCCAATCGTCACCATCCCAACCTGGTGACGGTAGCTCGCATTCGCGGAACACGGGTTTTATATCAACAATTCACGCCCGATCCTGGCGAGACAAAACGGCCTGTGGGTTGTCCACGCAGTTATGGTGAAAGATTCGCCTTACAAGAACCTGAAACCTGGCATCAGCCTGATGAGCAAGTAACGATCACCGAAAAAAGTCGTCGCGGCAAGACGTACCGAATTGAGATCAGAGCGTGGCACAATATGCTAATGCCCGGTAAGTGTAAACCCAAACGATTGCCCATGCACCGGTATCCTTTTACCCTGGTGCAGGTTGTTCGTTATGATGAAGAAGGGAACTTGGCTTGCAAACAACCCCTATGGGCGCTGGCTATTGGTCAGCGCCGCCATGAATTGAACGCTCAGGTTATCTATCAAGTCTATGATCAACGGTATGACCTGGAGCACTTTTTCCGGTTCGGCAAGCAAAAAATGCTGTTGGCTCGTTTCCAAACGCCGGAGGATGTACGTGAAGAAAAATGGTGGCAGTTAGTGCATCTGGCCTATGCGCAACTATGGATGGCCCGGCATGTTGCCGACAGTTTACCGCGGCCTTGGGAACGCAACCTACCTGCAATGAAAAGGGGGTTGATCTCCCCGACATTAGTACAGCGTGATTTTGGCCGAATTATTCGCCAGATCGGGACACCCGCTAAACCGCCCAAACTCCGGTTTAATTCACCAGGCCGACCCAAGGGCACGAAATTACCCCCTCGACCCCGTAGAAAAGTGGTTGTCAAAAGCCAGCGAGAGGAAAAACCACCCTGAAATCATAGAAATCGGCTCGATCATTCAGTTATAAAGGTACTTGAGTTGGCTCAATTTTTATTGAGTTCGGTTCACAATGTCAAAAGTCCAATGCTTTCTTTGTTAGCTATCCGAATACTTTAGCAGCCGATGTCACCCTAATTTGGCGTTTGCCATTTTATTCGAGCGAACGCCCTGTGATAAAGATGAACTAAGTCAACGGAAGGAGAAATTAGACAAAGGGAGGCATAAC
>CAZBUC010000490.1:0-1765 GCA_964494965.1 uncultured Maribrevibacterium sp. | reverse complement strand
ATGGAAAGAAGATGGCAAAGAAAAAGCGGTAACCTCTCCGCTTTCTTTGGTTATCTCTGCTTTTGCGCCTGTCACGGATGTTCGCAAAACGCTGACTCCTGAGTTGCAAAATAAAGTCGATACGCGTTTGTTGCTGATTGATTTGGGCGCAGGTAAAAATCGTCTTGGCGGTTCCGTTATTGCTCAGGTTTACAATAAATTAGGGCAGCAAGCCCCAGATGTGGATGACGCAGCCGCATTGGCGGGTTTCTTCGATACCACTCAAGCGCTTAATGCGGAAGGCAAATTGTTGGCTTACCATGACCGTTCTGACGGTGGTGTATTTGCAACCTTGGTTGAAATGTCGTTCGCGAGTCATTTAGGTCTGACTATTGATCTCGATGAAGTGGTTGCTAATCGTGCTCAAGTGGCGCCTGCTTTATTTAGCGAAGAGTTGGGTGCCGTGATTCAAGTGAATGAATCCGATGTGGCCGCTATTGTTGCGGCTTATGCAAAAGTAGGTGTCGCTGTTGCTTCTATTGCTACCTTGTCCGGTGACGATAGCATTCGCGTTCGTTTCGCAGGCGAAACGGTACTTGAAGAATCTCGTATTAATTGGCAGCGCGTTTGGTCTGAAACCAGTTATCGAATTCAAGCATTGCGTGATAATCCAGAGTCGGCACAGCAAGAGTTCGATAATTTGCTTGATGCAAAAGATCCCGGTTTATCTGCGGATGTTCGTTTTGATCAAAATGAAGACATTGTAGCGGCATTTATTGCTTCTGGTGTTAAACCTAAGATTGCGGTTTTGCGTGAGCAGGGTGTAAACGGTCAAGTCGAAATGGCTGCCGCTTTCCATAAAGCGGGTTTCATTCCTGTTGATGTGCACATGAGCGATATCTTGTCTGGTCGTACGACACTGGATCAGTTCAGTGGTTTGGTTGCCTGCGGTGGTTTCTCATATGGTGACGTATTGGGTGCGGGTGAAGGTTGGGCTAAGTCTATTCTTTTCAACCCCGTTGCTCGTGAGCAATTCGAAGCTTTCTTCAACCGTCCTGATACATTCACTCTTGGTGTGTGTAATGGTTGTCAGATGTTGTCGAATTTATACGAGTTGATTCCAGGTGCTGCTCATTGGCCGAAGTTTGTTCGTAACCAATCTTCTCAGTTTGAGGCTCGCTTAGTGCAAGTGGAAGTTCAAAAATCGAACTCTATCTTACTTGCTGGTATGGAAGGTTCTCGTCTACCCATAGTTGTTGCTCATGGTGAGGGTCTAACGGAATATCGTGACGATCAAGATATGGCAACTTTGGCTGCGGCGAATCAGATTTCTTTGCGCTACGTTGATAACTACGGTCAAGCAACCGAGCGTTATCCATTCAACCCGAATGGTTCTGCGCAAGGGGTAACAGGGTTAACGTCTGAGGATGGTCGAGTGACTATCATGATGCCTCACCCAGAGCGTGTTTATCGTACTGTTCAACACAGCTGGCACCCAAGCGAATGGCAAGAGCAAGCACCATGGTTGCGCTTGTTCCAAAACGCGAGAAAGTGGTTGGGTTAATGAATTAGCTTAAATAGCTTGCTTAAAAAGCCTCTGATCGAAAAGATTAGGGGCTTTTTTATGTGCGCAAGTTTGTTTGTTGACTAAAAAACAAACAATTTCGATGTTTTTTGAGTGTTTTTTAAACGTAAAGTGCGAAAAGTTAAATTAATTAAAAGATTTTTTAAAAAGAGGTTGCACAGAATTTTTTGGGATGTATTATACGCACCCACTGACACGGAC
>CAZBUC010000489.1:0-1774 GCA_964494965.1 uncultured Maribrevibacterium sp. | reverse complement strand
GTGATTGGTGGCGGTTTGGAATTGGCGATTTGTGCCCATGTGCGCGTCAGTGAAGAAAATACTTTCTATCGTTTACCTGAAGGCAAGCATGGCATTTTTGTCGGCGGTGGTGCGTCCGTCAATGTGGCGAATGTGATCGGTGCGAGTCGCATGACGGAAATGATGTTGACAGGTCGTGATGTAAGAGCCGAAGAGGGTCTTCGCATTGGCTTGGCGCATTATGTTGTTGGTAACGGTGAAGCCTTGGCGAAAGCCTTTGAGATAGCGGAAGGCATTGGCAAAAACTCGAAATATTCCAATTGGGCAATGACGACTGGGCTTAGTCGTATTAGCAATATGTCGGCACAAGAGGGTTTGTATACCGAGTCACTACTTTGCGGTATCACGCAAACCAGCGACGAAGTAAAAGCGCGTATTGAGGCGTTTTTGAATCGTAAGAAAAGCTAAGAAGTTTTGCCCGTGGCAATGCATAGCATGAGCCTTGGTATTCAATTCACTTGCGCCTGTTTCGCAAGCTCAACGCGTCAGCGTGAATCAAATACTAAGGCTCTTTTTATCAAGGAACGAGGGGATTCTTGGTATTCAGTTCTTAAAATAAAAAGCACTTGCGCCTGTTTCGCAAGCTTAACGCGTCAGCGTGAATCAAATACCAAGGCTCTTTTTATCAGGGAACGAGGAAAAGACTGAGTAAATTTGTTCTTTGTCATAAAAATAACAGCAAGATCAGGAGTATTTAGATGCAAATTCAAGACAAACATTTTGTGGTGACCGGTTCGGCTTCCGGTATTGGCGAGGCGGTGGCGCGTCGTCTTCATGGTTTAGGCGCAAAAGTTACTTTAGCCGATGTGAATGAAGCGGGTTTGGCCCGTGTGAAGGCGGACCTTGGGGAACGGGTACAAGGTTGTGTGACAGACATCGTTAACGAAGAGTCTGTACAAAATGCAGTGGACAAAGCGGTTGAGGCGTTTGGACCTATCAGTGGTTTGATCAACTGTGCGGGCATTCCAGGCGCAGAACGCATTGTTGGTCGTGAAGGTCCACATCGTTTGGCGTCGTTTCAGCGTGCGGTATCAGTAAACCTAATCGGCACCTTTAATATGATTCGTTTGGTGGCTGACAAGATGCAGCACAATGAACCTGAAGCGAATTTAGAGCGCGGTGTGATGATTAATACCGCATCTGTGGCGGCGTTTGACGGTCAGATTGGTCAGGCTGGTTATGCGGCTTCTAAAGGGGGTGTTTGCGCCATGACTTTGCCGATTGCCCGTGAATTAGCGCGCTTTGGTATTCGCGTAATGACCATAGCTCCGGGCCTTTTCAAAACGCCTATGATGGATGTATTGCCAGAAGAAGTGCAAAAGTCTTTGGGTGAATCGGTACCCTTCCCACCGCGCCTTGGCGAACCGGATGAATTCGCTGCATTGGCGCAGCACATTATTGAAAATGAAATGCTTAATGGTGAGGTCATTCGTCTCGATGGCGCGATCCGCATGGCCGCGAAATAATCCGATGATTGTATTTTGGAGACGATGATGACTTATCAAGCACCTTATAAAGACATGCAGAAGCTAGTGGCTCAGGCTTATTATCAGCAAGGGCTGGATGCGATAGATTCCTTACAAGATTTTGATCTTGAGTTGGCCAATGCGGTGATGGAAGAAGCCGCGAAGTTTGCTTCTGGTGTGTTGGCGCCGTTGAATGCGGTGGGGGATGTGCAAGGGTGTCGCTTTCAAGACGGCAAGGTAACAACAGCGGACGGCTGGCGAGAAGCGTA
>CAZBUC010000488.1:0-1787 GCA_964494965.1 uncultured Maribrevibacterium sp. | reverse complement strand
ATTCACTAACAAAGGATTAAATTTACGCGCCACCGCATAAGCGCGAGCCTCACAGGTTTGCTGGTCTAAACCATGATTGGCATTGGCTGACAAAGCACTGCCTTGGCCTGTCTCAAAGTACATGACGTTATTGCCAACCGTGCCGCGATTCAGCGACAAGGCCGCCGCTTGGGCTTCGGCCAGTGTGGCGAGGTTAAAACCAAAACTGTCGTTGGTCGCTTGGGTGCCACCAATCGATTGGAAAACCAAATCCACGGGCGCGCCTTGTTCGATGCATTCAATGGTGTTGGTCACGTGTGTGAGCACACAAGATTGGGTTGGAATCTCGTAATGCTGGATGACCTCGTCCATCATCTTGATCAAGCGTGTGGCTTGCTGCACGTTATCTGTGGCAGGGTTAATACCAATCACAGCGTCGCCATTGGCGTAGAGCAAACCGTCTAGCATACTGGCCGCGATGCCGGTTAAATCGTCGGTCGGGTGGTTCGGTTGCAAACGCGTCGACAAATGCCCCGGCAAACCAATGGTGTTACGAAACGCGGTTTTCACATGGCATTTTTTCGCGACCAAGATCAAATCCTGATTGCGCATAATCTTACTGACCGCCGCCGCCATTTCTGGTGTGACACCGGGACGAATGGTCGTCAGGACCTCGCTGGTGGCCAAATCGCTGAGTAACCAATCACGAAAGCCGCCCACCGTTAGGTGTGAAATAGGCGCAAAGGCTTGCTTGTCGTGGTCGTCTAATATTAGTCGAGTGATTTCATCGTCTTCGTAGGGAACAAGCGCTTGTTGAAGAAACAGGTTGAGGGGCACATCCGCTAACGTAATTTGGGCAATAGCGCGCTCTTCTGCGCTGTGGGCGGCCACCCCCGCGAGGCGATCGCCAGAGCGAGCCGGTGTCGCCTTTGCCATCAGATCAGCAAGATCAACGAAACCAAATGTCCGTTCACCCAAAATATGACGGAACTGATAAGAAGAATGTGGATGACTCATAACCGTTACTCACATCTAGTCTAAAAAAGGGTAGGCCAAAAATTAATCATTGAAAAAGGCCTAAGTTTTGCTATTACTAACGGTACGTCGTTTTATAAGTTGGCGTTATCGAATAATGGCAAACATTGATTAATGTATATTTTTCAATAGTTTAAGTTTTTATCTTGATATTTTTTCATTATTAGAAGAAAAAAAGACAGGCAGTGAAATGTTGAATTCAATGATGAATGCACCAAAAGAGAGCGGTATTTTACGTGTATCCGAAGCCTATGATGCGGATTTGCACGCCAACAATTTAACGAATTGGCAGCAGGAATACGATCAAACTAGCCGTGGGCGATTTTATGGCCGGATTACCGAATTACCGTTAGAAGGGTTGCAAGTCTTCTGCGAACACACCAGTCAAGCATTGCAGCAAAAATGCGTGGTATGGCCAGATTCTGTCTGGCTTGGGATTCCGCTGTCAGGTCAAGAAGAAAGCCGAATCAATGGTTTAACCATTAAGGCCAACACCATCATGTGTCAGCCGGGCAATTGTGACTTTCAACTTTCCACCCCTCAAGATTATGATTTGTATGGCTTAGTGGTGGATAAGTCATCACTGATTCAGATTGCCACCATACACGGCATAGAACTGAATTGGGAGCAACTAACCCAATATGGTCGCTTAGGCGTACCAGACAAAACATTAGACGAAGTGCGTTTTTTACTGGCGCGTTTACTGACACCGAAAAACCAAGTTACCTCGCCACGCCTTCAACAAGACATAGTGATGATGGCTTTGTTAGAAG
>CAZBUC010000487.1:0-1797 GCA_964494965.1 uncultured Maribrevibacterium sp. | reverse complement strand
ACAGCAACGTGTGAAAAAAGTAAAAGGCCCTGTACTGTGTTTGGTTGGGCCACCGGGTGTAGGTAAAACCTCATTGGGTCAATCGATCGCGAAAGCGGTTAACCGTCAGTATATTCGTATGGCGCTTGGGGGGGTTAGGGATGAAGCTGAGATCCGAGGTCACCGTCGCACTTATATAGGATCTATGCCGGGTAAGCTTTTACAGAAGCTGGCAAAAGTCAAAGTGAAAAATCCGCTCTTTTTGCTTGATGAGATCGACAAGATGGGGATGGATCAACGGGGTGATCCAGCATCGGCGCTGCTGGAAGTGCTAGATCCAGAGCAAAACCACACTTTTAATGACCATTATCTTGAAGTGGATTTTGATTTGTCTGATGTCATGTTTATTTGTACTTCAAACAGCATGAACATCCCAGGTCCTCTGCTTGACCGAATGGAAGTGATACGTATCCCGGGTTACACTGAAGACGAAAAACTCAATATTGCTAAGCGCTACCTGTTGCCTAAGCAGATTAAGTTAGCGGGTCTTAAAGAAAGTGAGATTCAAGTCAGTGACGACGCCTTGATGGATGTTATTCGCTATTACACCAAAGAAGCGGGTGTGCGTGGATTAGAGCGCGAACTCAGTAAAATTTGTCGTCGAGTGGTCAAAAAACAGGCGCTTAACAAGACAAAAGAAATTCAAGCGGTAGAAGTTACGCAGTCTAATTTGGAAGATTTTTCAGGCGTTCACAAGTTCAGCTACGGAAAAGCAGAAGAAAAGAACCAAATTGGTCAGGTAACTGGCTTAGCTTGGACGTCAGTTGGTGGGGAATTACTTACTATTGAAGCGGCAGGCGTTCCGGGGAAAGGGCGTCATGTGAAAACCGGTTCTTTAGGTGACGTCATGCAAGAATCCATTCAAGCCGCGTTAACCGTGGTGAGAAGTCGGGCGATTGGTCTTGGGATAGATGAAAACTTCCATGAGAAAGTCGACCTTCACTTGCATGTTCCTGAAGGGGCAACGCCTAAAGATGGACCGAGTGCGGGTGTGGCTATGTGCACAGCCATTGTTTCAGTGTTAACAAAGATCCCTGTTAAGGCCTCTGTGGCAATGACAGGCGAGATAACGCTGCGTGGTGAAGTCTTACCTATTGGAGGACTAAAAGAGAAGCTCCTAGCGGCTCACAGAGGAGGGATTAAAACCGTGATTATTCCTCAAGAAAACGCCAGAGATTTAAAAGAAATTCCGGATAATATCAAAGCAGATATTAAGGTGATTCCGGTTAAATGGATTGATGAGGTGTTGGATATCGCTTTAGAGAGCATGCCGTCACCAAAAAAGGACGAAACCTTAACAACGAATGAAAAAACTGTTGATGATCAGGAGCCTGTCAGTCATCATTAGGGGATAACCTGTGTTGACAGGGAGTAGGTTTGACTTGTATAACTGCTCGCTCGGCCTTGTGGCAAGGCATTTATACTGCGCCGAAAAATTATTAAGGATCCACGAAAATACTGAAGGGGTACAACGTGAACAAATCTGAATTGATTGATGCTATTGCAACGTCTGCTGATTTATCTAAAGCGTCTGCTAGTAATGCACTAGACGCGACTCTAAAAGCCATTGAAGCGGCTTTAGCAAAGGGTGACCAGGTTACACTAGTGGGTTTTGGTACTTTTGCAGTAAAAGAACGTGCGGCGCGTACAGGTCGTAATCCTCAAACGGGTGAGGAAATCCAAATTAAAGCAGCGAAAGTACCTGGTTTCAAAGCCGGTAAAGGTCTTAAAGACGCTGTAAACTAATGTTTTTGGAGC
>CAZBUC010000486.1:0-1809 GCA_964494965.1 uncultured Maribrevibacterium sp. | reverse complement strand
TCTCGATGGAGAACGATAGATGCGAAGGGAAGGTATCTCGTGTACAAGACGCCAGACTTGGTGGTAAGCCAAGATTGGTATAGTGACTCGGTATTAGATCCATGACCAATGCTGAGCAATCCGGCTCTGTCACTTTCGCCAGCGGTTTAACAAGGTTTGGGTGATATCCCACCGCAAGACAAGCATCTAACTCATCTTCGGGATACCCATCACTCGTCACTTCACCCTTGAATACCTTGACTGCCACAGTGTCCGCAAAATTAAAGATATTTTGCCGCCAAGTCGCCAGTGAAATCACCCCTGAAGCACCCTGACCTAGCACCTGATGCAAAGCCAAATCCTTAAACGCTACTGTATTAAATTCGTCATGGGGGTCACGAGCAGCGCAAAAAGGGTTGCCAGAAAACGCCAACCACGCCAAACGAGGCAAGGTTAATAACACGTCAGGAAATGCGGTTAATCGATTCGCAGACAAGCGAATCAGTTCCAATTTCTGACAATCTTTGATGGTGTCAGGAAGGGACGTTAGCCGATTCCCTGCTAATGCGAGTTTTTGCAAACGTACTAACCTTCCTAGATCCTCAGGCAGTTGTGTTATTTGATTATCAGTGAGAATCAACCACCGGGTCTTTGTCGGTAAGGACGCAGATGACACCTCGTTAATCTGGTTGCTTTTGAAGCCAATCATTTCCAAATGTGGACACTGCCCTAATACATCCGGCAGTTTAGTAAAGCGATTATTGGAACAAAACAGAATACGCAGCTTTTTTAGACGCGGCAACTCTGCGGGTAACTCGCTTAAATCGTTATTGGACAAATCTAGGATTTCTAAACTGTCAGCAAGATCAAAAATAGCGTTAGGAAAAGTGGTCAAATTTTCAGACAGTTGTAGACGCTCTACGCCTTTTAGTAACCCTTGGTTAAGTTGCTCAAGTGTGTGCAAAATATCGGTCTCTTACAGTATAGTGGTTTATTTTTTTGGCGGTAAATTGGCGTTTTCAAGGCGGTTATTCTCTTGCTTACGCTTAAAATCGTGCAGCACTAAGGTAAGTGCATCCACAGCGACATCGACTTCCACATGATTACTTTCCAGCAGCTCGATCAAATCAACCGCTAATTTAACGTGATCCGGAGCAAAATCTAAAGACATAGTCACTTCCTATTACTTATGGTCTATTAAACAAATAAGCCATTTCAATGAATGAACCGTATAAACAAAAAAAGTGGTAGAAGACAAAGCAAGAATAGATCTAGTCACTTATTTATACTGGCTACCATGACAAAAAAACAGCCATAATACAGGCAAACCAATAACAAACCCAATTTGCTGAAGTGAACCTGTTTGAGCGCACTCTAGGGAGAAAGGTTAACGAGCTAAGGGCTATTTACATTCCCCTTTTTCTGGGATAATGCGCAACCATTTTTCCTGATAAAGCGCGTATCCTAGTAATCGCCATCAAGCAAAATCCGCCGTTACACTGATACCAAGAGTAGACCATGACCAAACGACATAAAACCGCCAAGCAACTCTTTTCTTACCCATTGTATTGGGCCGAGTGTTACGGTGTTTCCCCTTTTCTTCCTACCACCAGAGAGGAAATGGATGCCCTTGGTTGGGACAGCTGTGATGTGATCATCGTGACCGGGGCTGCGGATGTGCGGGTATCCGAGCTGCGCGCGAAAATCCCGGCAATCGCTTCAGTCCATCGCAAGCCTGTGGATATCGAAGACCTGATCGACGCCTGCGAACGGCTTTCATGTCGGAATGGCCGGGCAGCCACCCGGTAGACCAGACATTTGTTCGCCTTG
>CAZBUC010000485.1:575-1814 GCA_964494965.1 uncultured Maribrevibacterium sp. | reverse complement strand
CTCAGTTTTGACATTTCTGCTGCATCGGTGCAAATCGACAAGGGCAACCTACCAGACACTGTACGCTCATATGTGTTTCAAGGCGGCACCATTGGCAACACCCACTTTTTAGCCATTCCTTATAACACTGGCGTGTCAGCGGGCGCCCAAGTCGTAGCCAACTTTATGTTGTCACCAGAAGCGCAAATCAAAAAACAAACGCCCACTGTTTGGGGGGATTTAAGCGTTTTATCTTAAGCCAAATTCGACGCGTTACCAAGAGGCATCGCCACCTTAAGCATCGAAGAACTGGGCAAAACCTTACCAGAACCTCATAGCAGCTGGATGGGTGCATTAGAAAAAGCATGGCGCACACGTTACGCGCAATAAGACTTTCAATGTTTCATCACGGACGATGAATAAAAAACGCTATTCCAATTATGTTAAAAAGTTAGAAGTAAGATGCCTTTAAAATACACAAGACTCATCACTTGGCTAATGGCTTTGTTACTGATATTGCCCATTGCCGTTGGATTAATTGGCACCTTACTTCCCGCTTTTCAGTATTTTCCGCCACTGGGCGAACACCAGATGGCACTCACTCCTTGGCAAAACCTGTTTGCTCAAGGAGAGTTTTACGCAAGTTTAAAACTCACGCTTATCACAGGCATCATAGCGCCGATCATTTCTCTGTGGTTGGCTCTGTCGCTGTTGGCGTGGGGTTATGAAAGAACGTTTTTCAAAAAAATTGAAGCTCTATTATCTCCTCTTTTGGCGATCCCTCATGCGGCCATTGCCATTGGCTTGCTGTTTTTACTCAGCCCTTCGGGTTGGTTAGTTCGCTTGTTTAGCCCTTGGCTCACCGGATTTGATCGTCCACCGAATTGGATCAGCGTACAAGATCCATACGGCCTGTCACTGATCTTTGCTCTGGTCATCAAAGAAATGCCGTATTTACTGTTTGTGATGCTAGCCACTATGAAAAGCATTCAAGCCAGAGAAAGTTTACAAGTCTGTCAGTCGTTGGGGTACAGCCGCTATACCGCGTGGCGAAAGGTGCTTATTCCGCAACTCTACCCATTGATTCGACTGCCGATCTTCATTGTCATTACCTTTAGCCTTACCGTGGTGGATTTGGCGTTAGTGATCGGCCCCAACACACCATCAACGCTAGCCGTTACCTTGTTGCGCTGGTTTAATGACCCTGACTTGTCTATGCGTTTTATGGCCAGCGCAGGGGCGGTGATTCTTATGCTCAGC
>CAZBUC010000485.1:0-565 GCA_964494965.1 uncultured Maribrevibacterium sp. | reverse complement strand
CCCGTCTGTGTGCTCAGCATTGCCTTGGTACTGGGCGGATGGGAGATGGCTCACCATCTATTCAGCCACATTACCCGCGCCGAACGCAGCGATGGCAAACGCCATGGCCTAACCGATGCAGTACTGGCCGTAGGAAGAATACTGGGGCTAGTGACGCTGCTGAGTGGTTTTGTCGCCTTGTTGTTGTTGCCTATTTGGTCGCTTGCCAAACGCTGGCGTTTTCCTGATGTATTGCCGTCGCAGTGGACATTTGACAACCTAGAACGAGCCGCTCCTTTGCTGATGACCTTGACTAGCAACACTCTAATTATTGCCCTATCCGCTACTCTGATCGCGTGCCTTGTTAGCCTTCTCATGCTGGAGACTAAGCGCCTTGTCACAACAGGCACAAACCAGCGCAACAACACACGCGCTCAGCACCATGCCTTTGATTGGCTAATTTATGTGCCTATTTTGTTGCCGCAAATTGGCTTTTTGTTTGGCTTACATGTGTTGTTAATATACCTAGACCTTAATGGTGCCCTTAGCGCCATTATTACACTTCACCTGATGTATGTTTTGCCTT
>CAZBUC010000484.1:930-1824 GCA_964494965.1 uncultured Maribrevibacterium sp. | reverse complement strand
TCAGATACGGCGTCGAACCGTCCCACTAATTAGTCTGAGTCTTCCACGTCCTTCCCAAAGTGTCTTGCCAGGCTTTCTGTTTGCGTCGCTCGTTTCCTGTAGTGTCCGTCCGGGGCACAAGCCTCCCTCGACGGTCGTCACCAGACCGTCTGTAAGTTGAGCATTTAAGGGATGTTTAATGACCTATTTGCATTTATCGGTGTAGTTAACCATCATGACTGTATTGTCATGCCTAACTTGGATAAACATTCCCTTTTGCGGGTAGACCAAATTGATCGGATGATCAAGCCTACCAACACTTTTCTTTCTTTTTTGCGATTTTTCTATGCAGGTTGATTCCTGAGTGGTAACCAGATAATAATCCGAACCAAATTTATGAGTCGCATCGTCTTTTGTGAACTCTTCAATATTATACGAAATGACCTTAACAACCCCTGTTTCGTTACCTACTAGCACTCCGGCGTTTACCTTTTTACCGTCTATTTCTATACTTCGGTAAGATAATTCTGTTAACAATTCCGGCGTGGCCACTCCTTTTTCGGGTTCTACCGGATCTCCCGCAAATTCAGCTTCATGATAAGGCTTTCCCCAAAGTTTTATAATGTCGTCATATGTTGATTTTCCTAGAACAATTCCATTAACGGTGGCAGGAGTCCAATCCGTAGAGTCTTGTACAGCTTCATCTAACGCTTGGTTACAAAACACAAAAAGTCCAGATAATAAAACAATATTGAAAAGTCCCAATAATTTCATCGCTGTTTTCTCTTCTACATGTCTGAAAATATACTACTTACCGCAAATAACAATCTCTCATGTGAAAACCAGTGTCAGGTCTTCGATTCTGCGATCTTTTTGTTTTCAATTTATCCAAGCAGCTATCGGCACGGAGCGGCG
>CAZBUC010000484.1:0-920 GCA_964494965.1 uncultured Maribrevibacterium sp. | reverse complement strand
TTATGACAAGAAAAATCGGTGCGGCACGGGGGAGGCCGTTGTAATTAGTGCGTCCTGCTTTGAATCCTGCCAATATCTAGAAAACGAGACCGTTCGGGACGGCAAGCGGGGGTCGCCGTCAGAATCTACTTTTAGGACTCGCGGAATTCTCTATTGACTAACCTGTTTCAACCGCAAGTCTATTAAACTATGTCCTTCGATTTAGCTCCGTACATCCTTGTCCAAAAAGCTCAGAAGAAGATTTGAACATGAATCCGCTTTTCTTTTCGCTTGCGTTCCTGAAAACCCTTTCGCTCGTTCCATTGATAGGAAGTGACACTGTAATAAACTCGATCGCACCTACACGTGGAGCATAGGCCTGTAACAACTCTAGCAAGACAATTACTCTATCGCCTTCGATGGAATCAAATCTGAACTTTTCGACCGAATATCCCGACAGTGTTACCTCCGTAAGATCGGGTCGCATAAAGCGGAGGTTGCGCGACAATAGATCCCGCAGATCTATTGGGGTTTCCTCCCCCTTTTTCCGGATCGCGTCTCTGACCTCACGATCGTTCATCAGTGCAGAGAAAACCGCGTCTTCAGGAAACAAATCAAGTATCGTACCGCCTGAGTTCAGCCTCTCCCTGTCTTCCTGATAAGAAAGTGCTATCGGATGTGGCTTAGACAGATCGATGGTTATTAACGAGACCTTCCCGGAAGCAGTCCCCGCATCTACGGCAGTAATAAAGCTGTTTACATTTACCGAGATCGCCGAGCCAACCGCTGACTGCAAGCAGAATTCAAGGTCGTAGATACCGCCCGGACGGTCTTCAAGAACTACTTGACGGAACCATTTGTCGGCATACTCTGAGAAATATGACCTCACCTGGCCGCTCTGATATGAATACAGATCTTTGCTGGTCCAACACACATCATAA
>CAZBUC010000483.1:376-1831 GCA_964494965.1 uncultured Maribrevibacterium sp. | reverse complement strand
GGGGATGCGCCAAGCTCATACCGCCGTGCGAAATGCTGAGTTAGGCTTATTGCGTGAACGGGTAATTCTGAAAGAGCAAGAACGAAAAATTGCGCTGGATCTCAGCAACGCTGTCGCTGAAGTCCGACGATCAGCTTCTTCGATGTCATTGGCCGAACAGCGTTACAAAGCAGCCGTCGAGTATCGCGGTCAAGCGGCGGAGCGAATCGAACGAGGCCGCGCACAATTTGATGTGCTGCTGGAAGCCCAACGGCGAGTTCTCGAGTCTCAAGTGCAATTCATCAATGCTGAAGTTGAAAATGGAATTGCCACATTCAAAGTTCCCTCACCATGCACGATGAACGTTAATGCAAACAGTCAGGATAAACTCACCGGCTATTGGTTTGTTCCGGTCAAAGACATGGAAATAGAACCTTCAGACGAACCGTTTGAGCTTGAGATAAATGTTGAACCTGGAGGGACCATATTCGGCAGTATTTATGATGCTCAGGGCAACAAGGTAAATGGGGCAAGGATGTCTGTTCAATTGGTTAATGGCCTCGAAGGACTTGATCTATCCGCTAGGTCACGTATAGGCGACTCTATAAGATATGATGCCGGAAAGTCTGGGTCGTATAGTGCTATGTCGCTGCCTTTTGACGGTAAATACAAATTAGAGGCCGTCCATGAAAATCATGTCATGCTGAGTCCTGAGATCGAGATATCTGAGACGACTCCAATCATCCAGTATGACTTTAAAAAAGGACGCTCAATCAGTCTAAAGGGGCAAATACTAAAGCATGATTCCTCCGCTGCCGCAGGCGTTGACTACCAATTATATAGAAGCAGCACATTGGTTTCAGGAAGTCTGGGCAAAATGAAAACCGCAAATAGAAACGGTGAGTTTGTTATCGAAGGAGTCAATCCGGACGTCAAAGCCGATTATTCGCTTCAGGTTTACGACAAAGAAACCGGCCGCCAGGAACAGTTTAAATTGAAATGCACCCAAAGAAACCAGACATTAAAACTTTCCAGGCCGATCTTGATCAAAGGTCGCGTAATCAACTCCGATACCACAGAGGGTATCTCAGGTTTGAGTATATGGGCAAATACAACCATAAACAATCACACCGACTTCAATCTTCGTGGAAATGGAATTACAGACAATGATGGATATTTTGAGGTCTATGTTTCATCTGGCGATAGATACAGTGTAGGGATTGAGGATCAATCATTGAGGTCCTTTCACGGCGGCGATGTAAGTTCTATGGGCATATATAGCCAAACAATTGAATCGTCAGACGAGAATGTATTACTCGAGGTCAGACCTGTCAATACTCTTTCCGGGCAGGTCATTGATGCTTCAACCGGACAACCCATTGCTGGTGCGAAAATATCCGGCGTACTTTGGACTGAGAGTCACAAGAATATCTCTAAGATTTTTAGTCCCGTTACAGATGGTGAAGGAAAGTTTCA
>CAZBUC010000483.1:0-366 GCA_964494965.1 uncultured Maribrevibacterium sp. | reverse complement strand
TCGATGCGATCGCTTATGAGATCGAAGAGATCAAAGGGTATCATGTTGCCGGGGAAAAGATGATCACATTCAAAAAAGGGGAAAGAGACAAAACACTGGTTATTAAAGTCAAAAAGCTTTAGAAGGGGTTTACTTCGTTACGTTCGATGGGGATAGTCGTGGCGGTTATTTATGATCACTGCACAAAATGCGGCCGCGGCGGTTTCTACGCGGAGGATGTTGGGATGGATGGAAATACGTTCGATGTTTTGCGATGAAATCCAGTTTGATTCGCCCGCAGAAAACCCGCCTTCCGGCCCGACCAGAACCACAATGTCGCGATCTTTGCAATTGGCGACAAAAGTGGCCGGGCACGCTCCCTGCGGG
>CAZBUC010000482.1:0-1833 GCA_964494965.1 uncultured Maribrevibacterium sp. | reverse complement strand
CCACTTGGAAGTAGACGTCGTTTTCGAGTCCACGCACGTGAGCCGCAATCGCCGAGCCAATTACCCCCAGAGGGATGACCAAGATAACGGATAAAGGCACAGTCCAACTCTCATAAAGAGCCGCAAGACACAAAAACACAACCAAGATGGAAATTGCGTAAAGCAGTTGAGTCTGCCCACTAGACAAGCGCTCCTGATAAGACAAGCCACTCCACGCCCCAGTCACGCCAGCGGGTAAATCATCCGCAATGCGTTGTAATTCATCCATCGCCGCCCCTGAACTCACACCATCGGAGCCCGAGCCTTGAACTTCATATGAAGCTAAACCATTAAAGCGCGAGAGGCTCTTTGGTCCGTAGGTCCATTCTGAACTGGCAAAGGCAGAAAACGGCGTCATGGTATTGTCGTTACCTCGAACATACCAGTGCTGCAGATCTTCAGGCGAAGATCGATACTGAGCGTCACCTTGCATATATACTGTTTTCACACGACCGCGATCGATAAAGTCATTGACATAAGACCCTGCCCAGGCACTGCTCAACGTAGCGCTAATATCAGAAAGCGATAACCCTAAAGCGGAGGCTTTTTCTTGGTCTATGTCGATGTGCAACTGAGGTGCTTCAGAATCAGACCCCAAACGAACCCCCGTCAACAAAGGACTGGCATTGGCATTTTGCAACAAGGCATCACGCATTTCTAACAAGGCAGCACGATCGGTATTCCCGGTAGCCTGTAGCTGAAAAGTAAAACCGCTACTTTGACCCAGTCCTTGGATTGACGGTGGTATCAACGAGAATATCCTTGCATCGCGTAAGCCCGCAAAAGCGCCGTAAGATCGACCCACAATCGCACTGGCACTGTTCGCAGGCCCTGGTCGTTCACTCCAATCTTTTAGTGAAATAAACGCCATACCAGCATTCTGGCCACTGCCCATGAAGTTAAAACCCGAGATGGTAAAAATGGCGTCTACGTTGTCGGCTTCTGCATTTAAAAAATGCTGCTCAACGTCTCGCATCACCTTGTCTGTACGTGACATGGAAGCCCCTTCAGGCAAAGACACCATGACCATCACACGACCTTGATCTTCTGTCGGTAAAAAGCCCGAAGGTAAGGCCACCATTAACCAGCCAAGACCCGCCACAATGACCCCGTAGCCCAACATCCAGCGCACAGGTTGTTTAACCAGGCGGGTGACGCCGTTAAAATACTTGCTTGTCATACGGTCAAAATGACGGTTAAACCAAACGCCCAAGCCTTTTTCGCTTGAAGCATGATTGGCTTTCAAAAAAGTGGCACACAAGGCTGGGGTAAGTGTCAGCGCAACTATCACAGACAGCACCATCGCCGATACGATAGTGATCGAGAACTGTCGATAGATAACCCCTGTAGAGCCACTAAAAAAGGCCATCGGCACAAACACCGCAGAAAGAACCACGGCAATACCAACGAGCGCACTGGTGATTTCTTTCATAGATTTAATTGTGGCTTCTTTAGCGGACAGTTTCTCTTCTGTCATAATACGCTCAACGTTTTCAACCACAACAATCGCATCATCGACCAATAGACCAATCGATAACACCACCCCAAACATGGTTAACGTATTAATCGAAAAACCAAATAGCTGAAGAATACCAAAGGTTCCTAGCAACACAACCGGTACTGCGATGGCAGGAATTAAAGTGGCGCGCCAATTTTGCAAGAAAATGAACATCACCAAGATCACCAAGAAAATGGCTTCGAACAGTGTTTTCACCACTTCTTCGATGGATATCCGAATAAAACTTGTATTATCGACAGGAAAAGCCAGTTTATAGCCATCTGGTAGGCTACCAG
>CAZBUC010000481.1:1182-1839 GCA_964494965.1 uncultured Maribrevibacterium sp. | reverse complement strand
AGCCGGCCAACAAAGGGAAGTTCATCCAAAGCGGCCTGTGGGCCAAGTCGCGCCACCCCAACTACTTTGGCGAAATCGCGCTTTGGGTTGGCGTTGCCATTATTGCCATGCCCGCGCTGCAAGGGGGTCACAATATGTTTTTCAGGAAATCTGGCGTTAAGAGATTAACGCCATCCTCGATTGGTTTACACAACGGCCGTAAGGCGCTTCTAATTGGGGTCACAATATTTTTATCGGGATTTGTAGCGTTAAGAAGGCAGTTTAGTGAAGTAGTTTATCTAACTTGCTCGTGTGATGATTTGCCTGAAGCGGATAATGGCAAAAATGCCCCCCAGATAACCCGAAACTCTTGAAACTTTGGTGGATTTTTTGATATGCGACGAGTTTTTGCTCCAAATTTATGTGATTCTAGAGCCGCTTCTATTGTGTCTACAGCAGAGGCAAGAATCAGATTATGGTACTTTACTGCCGATATTTATAGATAGCAGCAGTAAGTTATGCGACAAGTTTAGTCAAGTAGGAAGACATCAGGTAGTTCTTAACGCCAGAATCCCTGATAAAAATATTGTGACCCCATATTGGCGGCGCTAAAACAAGGCGGGCTGGGTTAGACGAAGCCCTGACTTACCTTCGAGAAGGGGATGTTCTGGTGGTTTG
>CAZBUC010000481.1:0-1172 GCA_964494965.1 uncultured Maribrevibacterium sp. | reverse complement strand
CCAGAATCCCTGATAAAAATATTGTGACCCCATTTTGGTCAAGTCTGTTAGTCCGCGTAGACTTGTTCCTTTTTACGGTAGTTGCACCTGTTTGTATTCCTATACATAGACACCGGCTGGCAGGTATGGTTCGGTTGGACTCTGAATTGACCCGCTTTTCATCCTGCTTCCCACGATTGATAACCAGTCGCACGCAGGAGGATGACGCATTTCCCCGTTCACAGGGGGTTGAGAATTTCACTCAACATCGAACAATCAGTTGTCAAAGTACTGTTAGCCAACTCAGTACTTTGCCGCTCATCCCCCGGCGTGAAGCCGGTTTCGAGCAAACGAATCGCACGTAGAGCAAAAGGACGAAAACGTACGCTCAAGTTCAGTCAGAGAGAAAAGGCCAAAACTTTGTCAGAACCTGATAGAATCCAAGTTAGTACTACAACGAGACTTTGATTTAGCAGCATTGAGCAATTGTCGATTTTGACTAATAATGGGTCAATGACCACACAAATCGAAACAGTCTCACAGAACAAATTGTTAACAGCTGACGTTCAAGAACTGGCTCCTGAATTAGAAGCCTTCCAATCAATCTTCGCTGATTGCTTTAGTCGGCGAGAACAGCGAGAAAAATGTCACACCTATTTACACGGGTTGCTGCAACCGCTGCCCAACAAATCTATCGAGACGATGCTATTACATAACGAGGGAGATGACCCCAACAGCATTCGTGCGATGCAACATTTCATTAGCCAGGGGGCGTGGGATGATGCCACCGTCTTGGCCCGTCATGCCCAGGAGGTTGATAAAGACCTCGGGGATGAAGACGGGGTTCTGATTGTGGATGGCAGTGACTTTCCCAAACAAGGAAATGAATCGGCAGGTGTCAAGCGGCAGCAATGCGGGCAATTAGGGAAGATCGCTAACTGTCAGGCCGGTGTGTTTTTGGGCTATGCCTCTCAACACGGTTATACCCTGTTGAATCACCGCTTGTACATGCCGCAGGAATGGATTGAGGACGACACTTATGCCCAGCGACGGCAACAATGTGGCGTACCAGAGGAGCTGATCTTCCAAACCAAACAACAGTTAGCCCGCGATATGGTCATCGACATGGCCCAGTCCGACCAGCTACGGTATCGTTGGCTTACTTGTGATGAAGCATTTGGCCGGGACACGCA
>CAZBUC010000480.1:0-1848 GCA_964494965.1 uncultured Maribrevibacterium sp. | reverse complement strand
TACGGGCAATAGACCCCACAATACGGGTAATTATCGCCTCTGGGTATGATGAATCAGAGACAATGGTCCATTTTGCTAACCAAAAGGCGGTACAGTTTATTCAGAAACCGTATCAGTTTAGGGATCTGGTAGAAAAAATTGCTTCACTGCTGGCTGAAAAGCGTTAGGCCATTCCTTACCAGGAAAATTTATAACGCACCCCTTCCGGCGTTTTTTGTTCTTGCCAACCAAACTGCTTCAAATTGACATCTGCCCGCTGCCCAAAGCTAGTTAGCTTTTCGGCCAGGGTTGTTTGGGCATAGTGGGCCGCTTCTGTGAAAAGCTTTTGGGGAGAGACCCCGATTTTTTGAGCGCAGTGATAATAGATTGCCAGGCTAACATCCACATTACGCCTGGGGGGAATGATGTGGTTGGCAATGACAGCCCCCACCAGCCCGCTAAACAGCCATTGATAGCTTTCTGAATGGACACCACCTGCCTCATCGCCAGGCAGATGATGGCTGTTTTGCCGCACGGCGATAGTGGCTGCGCGATGGCCATAAATGCCAAACAGAGAGCGGTGTTCGGGCAGCATGGTTTGCTGAAACTGGTCTCGCTCAACGGCCGTTCCCCGTAAAAACCGCCCCACAATCAGCCGCAAACGTTCATCTGTATTGGATGGGATGGGTTCTGCATAATAGATGACCAGTTTCAGGCCAGCCAAATAGTTCCGGGTCTCATCGGTAAAGGTGCGGAAGGCGTTGCCGTTTTTCATTTCCATCTCTTCAATCTTAATACCGCTTCAACCACACTTGGCGTCGGTCTGGGCGGATCGCATCATTCAGTTTTGAAAGTGCAATAGCTAAACAAGCGACTTTTGAGGTCCCACCAAGCCCTGTTAAGCGGCTTACACAGCATATTTTTGCAGTTCCATTACCAAGACATGAACATTGGTCGAAGGATTGTCTCTTGCTGGTGAGTGGTTGTTTCCATAAGTTGACAAGAGTCGTTTTGCATTTTGTACTGCATCAGGCAAACGGGTTTCAAGTTCCCGAAACATCCGAGGATCATTTTTCATGTACAAAAATCCGAACTTATCTGTAAGTCGTTGCTTATACGATGCACGAGAAATTGCGGATTGGTGAAAGTCAAAATGAAGCAAATACCAAATCTCAAAGGCTTCATTGGAGTATGCAATCTCAATATCGTTGTTTTTTGCGAGCTGAAACGCCTGGTTAAATTGATCAACAGAAAAACTATCTTTGTCCATCACAACCCAAATTTGATCATATGAACCATTTTGTGACAGTCTTATAGCCTCGTTAACTAAACTTACCGTGTTGTAGCCTGTACCCTTGACTTCACAAATCTCTTTTGGCACACGGAATGCGGAAAAATACAAAGGTTCTGTCTTTTCCCCTTCGCAAACTATAAGGAAATTCTTGCGGTGTTCTCGAACATTTTTGATCCGTGAATACGTGGAGCGTTTTTTCCTAATATCTGCTCGGGATTTACGCTTTGCCATTGTCTTCCCCGATTAGAAACGAAATATCACCTATGAAAGGGATAGCTCCATATTTGCCAGCAATATAATCAGCCTCAAAAGAGGCATCATTTCGAACGCCGTTCGTTTTTTTGTACTCCACCAACGAATACAAATCAGTGCTGCCAAAGCGATCCTTTTCAGTAAACCAAATTTGATCTCTGCGAAAAATATCGTTTTTCAAAAGATTCGTGTCGTGGGTTACAAAAATCAACTGCGCATTATTCGGGTTAGTAACTTTTGAATTGAATAATTTTACTATATATTTCGTCATCAATCGATGAAGCCTTGCATCCAATTCATCAATGAATAAAACTCTACCCTCG
>CAZBUC010000479.1:0-1849 GCA_964494965.1 uncultured Maribrevibacterium sp. | reverse complement strand
GGCATCGCGCAATTCAAACAAGACAACCATGGCGTGACACTCAATCTAGAAGAAATGACCACAACCCATGCCTTGGATGCCCTAAGAACAGAAAAAATCGACTTAGCCATGATCTTTCTTAACCCACTGATGGATATCACGGATCTCGAACACCAAGAGTATGAAATACAAAAGCATCTGCTCGCTTTACCTGACAACCATCCTCTTGCGCAAAAAGACAGTGTGCCTTTAAGTGATTTGCACCAGCTGCCGTTTATCTCCTTTGTTCGACAAGCTCACCCATCGTTATACGATCAGATTATGCACTCTCTTCATGCGGCTGGAGTAGAACCCAACATCGTACAAATTGCTCGACTGACCCAAACCACTCGCACCCTAGTCGCCGCAGGCGTAGGCGTGGCGCTTGTGCCTGAATCCACCCAATTCGATCAGCGGGAAGGGCTCACTTATCGCCCGATTGATGGCGTGCTACCAGAACTCGCCATCCACTTTGTATGGCGTAAAAACAGCCTAACGCCCTTAATGGAAAGGTTAATTACTCACCTCCAAGCGCAAGTACCAAGATAATTAGGCTCGAACATTCCTTAAAAACAGTAAACAAAAAAAGCCAGTGCAAGCACTGGCCTAATGAAAAATCACTGTTCTGAAGAATTTATTAAGATTAGTTCTGTGCCATGTAGGCTTCATCAATAGATGCTTCACATGCTTTCACTGCATTTTCTGTGGTTTCAACCCACTTAGCACCATATTCGTTAATAAACCAAGCACGAACAGGTTTCGCGGCTTCTTGGAACTGAGCTTTTTCTTCTGCTGTTGGAGCATAAACGGTACCACCAGACGCTTTAAATTCTTTATACGCATCAATCTGTCGGCGTTTTGGCATAACGGTCGTGACTTCACGCAGGGCATCAAAACCATCCATCATGATATGCTGAAGATCTTCAGGCATGTCTTTCAGAGAGTCACTATTCATCCACCACATAGATGCCATATAACCGTGGCCATCTAAGGTCATGTATTTAATGTGCTCGTTAAATTTCATGCCCATGATGTCAGTAATGCCGTTTTTTGTGCCCTCCACCAAGCCCGTTGCCAAGGAAGTATACACTTCTGGCCAAGGCACCGCCGTTGGGCTGCCCCCCATGGCTTTCACAAGCTGCATTTGGATAGGTGAGTTGATCGTACGGATCTTCAAACCTTTTACATCAGCTGGTGTTTTAATCTGTTTTTTCGTCGTTGCGAAGTTACGCCAGCCACCCGTATTACCAATGGTCATCAAGCGCATAGTACCTGTGCGATCCAGTAATTCTTTACGGATTGGACCAACCAACATTTCATTGTTTAAGGCACATTCCGCAACCCGATCTGTTGGGAATATGTAAGGAATATCAAGCGCTTGAATTTCTGGAAAGACATTGGCTAAACCACCCGTCGTGGTATTAAACACCTGAATCAAATTGGCTTGCAGAGCTTCAATACATTCTGTTGGATTACCACATAGTTGACCGCCTGAATAAATATTCACCTGAATACGACCGTTGGATTGCGCCTCTACATAATCTTTTAACACCACTGCGCCGTCATAATCTTCATCGCTGGTATTTGAAAGATGCACGATATTGAATTCATAATCCGCCGCAAGCGCAGGCATAGCAGCAAGAGACAAACTCGCTGCCATAAGCGTTGGAACAAAAGCGGCTGTAGTCTTTTTTAGTAGATCGGTTTTTTTCATTTCGAAGGCTCCGTTTTTTATTATTGGATCACGTATTCTTATTCTTGGATCACATTAGTGGCAAAACAAGCCAATAGGACATTTATTAGCAGATCATCAGATGATTATTGATAGTAA
>CAZBUC010000478.1:0-1875 GCA_964494965.1 uncultured Maribrevibacterium sp. | reverse complement strand
TTTGGAGAGAAAGATGAAAAAATTGATGACATTAGCCGCTTCTGCCCTTATCGCCCACTCTGCTTTTGCCGCAGACACTCAGCCATTAACACTAGATGTATACAATGCCAATGCAGGTAGCTTTGGCGTGACTTCTACCTTGGTTTATGGCAAAACCGAAGCCATGGTGATTGACGCAGGTTTTACTAAAGCAGACGCCTTGCGCATTGCCGCTAAAGTATTGGATTCGAAAAAAGAACTAAAAACGATTTTTATTAGCCAAGCCGACCCTGATTATTACTTTGGTGCAGAAACACTGCATGATATTTTCCCTAAAGCGGACATCATCACGACACCCGCGGTTAAAAAGGTCATTGAAGAAAAACTGGCGGGGAAATTGGCTTTCTGGGGACCAAAAATGGGCGCGAACGCACCCGTAGCACCTATCGTTCCTACCGCTTACACTCAACCTACTTTGACTGTTGATGGTCAGACTATTGAGATTCGTGGTACTGAAGGTGTATTGGCTCACCGCCCTTACCTTTGGATTCCGGCAAACAAAACGATCTTGGGGAACGTAGCGGTATTTGGCAATATTCACTTGTGGATGGCCGATGCTCAGTCTGATGAATCTCAAGCCGCTTGGAAGGTACAACTACAAGAAATGCTGGCACTGCAACCGAGCATGGTGATTCCGGGTCATATGACTGCGGGCAGCAATATGGATTCCAGTGCCATTGCTTACTCACTTGACTACATTACAGCGTTCCAAAAAGCGAAGAAAGACAGCAAAGACAGCGCTGGATTGATTAAAACCATGACGGCAAAATACCCAGAGGCGCAAGGTGCGTTGAACCTAGACATCGCAGCTAAAGTCCACAAAGGTGAAATGACATGGTAACGGTACACTACTTTTTCGACCCCATGTGCGGTTGGTGCTACGGCGCGTCTCCTCTGGTAGAGGTGCTAGCCAATACGCCTGAATTCGACATTATTTACCACCCGGGTGGCATGATTCCAAAGCGTGCTATTGACTCGTCTTTTAGGCAGCATATTTTGCAGGCTGATAGTCAAATTGCCGCCATGACGAACGTGCACTTTGGTGATACTTATAAAGCGAGAGTTGCTGGTGCTAGTGATTTTATAGTGGATTCGTATTCCACAACTCGCGCCTTTCTTGTTGGACAAGACATGGGGATCGAAGCCCACAAGATGCTAGCAGCGATTCAAAAAGCACATTACCAAGATGGTAAGCATTTAGATGAGTTGAATGTTTTAGCGGATCTAGCGGTTTCTATGGGGTTGGATAAAACGATTTGGGAAGAAAAGATGGCAGGCTCTGAAGCGAACATGCTAGAGCAGGTAAAACAAAGCCATCGATTAATGGCAAAAATGCAAGTCAGTGGTTATCCGACCTTAATAGTTGAAAAAGACGGCAAGCTACAACGCCTCGCTCACAGCTACTATTACGGCAAAACACTGGAATGGAAAAACTATTTAGAGACCGATATCTGATTCCTTCAACAAACAAAAAGCCACTATTCCATTTTCCCGAATAGTGGCTTTTGTCTGTCTCACATAAAACCCTTGGGTTAATTTTTTCTTAAAAAATCAACAGGCCAAGTGAGATAATTACCCCAGAACCGATCAAGGCCATCAAGCAATAACCCATCACGTCTTTTGCACCCAACCCAGCAATCGCTAACGCTGGCAATGCCCAAAATGGTTGAATCATGTTTGTCCATGCATCGCCCCAAGCAATCGCCATGGCGGTTTTCGCGGCATCCACACCCAATGCTGCGCCCGCTGGCATCATGATAGGTGCTTGTACTGCCCACTGACCGCCACCGGAAGGAACAAAGAAGTTCACTATGCCGGCACTCAAGAAGGTGAAAA
>CAZBUC010000477.1:0-1893 GCA_964494965.1 uncultured Maribrevibacterium sp. | reverse complement strand
AATGAAGAGTGAATGACTATGGAGGAAGAGAAAAAGCTAGGAAATGTGATTAATAAACTGCAAACCTAATGTTTGCGGGTCAATGTCTTTTTCAATACGGACTTCTGTGTCCAAATTTGCAGGACGATTTAACTCAATATCTGATGTTTCAACAAAGGCTTTGTTGGTCAAGCTATAAACCTGACGCACCAAGGCGGGCTGAAACGACTTATTTAGCGTCAAAACGAACCCTACTCGACCGTTTGATAATAAAACACATGAACCAACAGGAATACGACCAATGCTATTTAAAAACACAGACAGCAGTTTTTTATCGAAAGCCAAACCAGACTCTTTTTGCATTTTTTGCGAGGCTTTTATTGGCCCCATTGAGGGTTTATGTACTTGCTCTGACGTCATAGCATCATAAGCATCTATAATAGCGGCGATTTTTCCATAGACAGAAATCTCGTCTCCTTGCTTACCCGCTGGGTATCCTGAACCATCCAGTTTTTCATGGTGATCCATTAGCATTTGATACACCGCTTTCGGAATATCGTCGCATTTTTTAAACATCTGCTCACCGAACTGGATATGTTTACGAAACAGATCAAATTCGCTGTCCGTCATCTTGGTGGTTTTAGCCACCATGACCTGCGGCAATCGCGCACGCCCTAGATCGAACAATAAAGCCCCCAAACAAATCACTTCTATGTAGGCATTTGATAGCTTCAAAGCTTTAGCAAAATGAACACCCAACACCGCCATGCCAATAGCGTGCTGTTCAAGATAAATCGATGCGTCTTTAATGTGGCGAATCGCCATCAAGGAGAAGTTATTTCTTGTGTGTGATTCTATTAACTTAAGACAGAATCTTTTCAATTCCATCATCTCAAGCGGCTCACCCCGCTTAGATCTTTCAATTTGAGTCGAGAGCAATTCAAGGCCATCATGAAATAACCTCATCGCTGTCGCCGCCTCTTTGTCAAATGACGTCGGCATTAGACGAGTCTCTTTTTCGACTTTTTGTGCCAACACGGCTTGCTCAGCTTTTCGCTCCACCTGATCGGAGAACACTCCCTCCTGGGTCTCCAGCGAACTGCCTTCACTATTATCACCTTCTAACTTTGACTTGTAGCTTAAAATATAGTCTCTAGTGTGATCATTCAGTTCTTGCCGAAAGTGACGAAATAGACTTTGGCCGCGCGTATGCTTACTGCGTAACTCTTTGGTGTTTAAATCGGGGGTTAACTTTTTCAAACTGCGAACAGATCGCCCATGCGCGATAGACAAACACAAGATAAGAAAACGTTCTTCAGCATCGTACAATCTTTCTCGACGGCTGTTGAGTAATTTACCGTCAGTAAAATAAGGATCATATGGAAGGAATTCGGAATCCAACGTTGGGCGTAACAAATCAAAGGCTACTTGTCGCATCGCAATAGAAACAATTTTTTCCTTGCGCCCATGCATTTTAATGAGACTTTGAACCCGTTTACTTTTGACAATCTCATTTTTAATCTCGAAAATATCCAGTATCTCTTCGATATCAAAGTAGCCAACGTTTATATCAGCGCCAAAGCAGGATTCCATTTTAAATGTGGACATGTGAGTTCCAAATTCCGGTATTACATTTTATCAAAGAGTGACAGGTTACTCATACGGGTAAATACTTTTTGAGATGCATTGAGCGCGGTCTCTTTCATGGAGAGCTCAGAAGCAGCGGACGCAATATCTAGTCCACCAATACGGTCTTTTGCGATAGTATTCGATAGCTGACTAGACGAACTAAAGTCTTCTCTGCTGCTCAAGGTGTTTAATCTAGAGCCCACCGAAGAGCGCCCTTCACTGATGCTTCGTTGTGTATTGTGAATACTAACGGTCACATCTTGAAAAGCAGCGCGCCGCTCTTCT
>CAZBUC010000476.1:0-1900 GCA_964494965.1 uncultured Maribrevibacterium sp. | reverse complement strand
TCGCGGCGGCGCCGCGCACGTTGCCCTGGCGGATTTGCGTCAGCGCATAGCGGAGCATGCTCATTTTAATCAGTCAGATTTAGCAGAAGAAGAGGTAGACTTCTTAGAGAAGTGGGATCTTCTGACTCAAAAAATACAAGCCAACACACACGATTACAGTTTTGATGCTCAGGAAATATTATCACGCTTCATTCGTTGCTACGCAAACCTAGTGCCTTTAATAAAACGGGAACTATTGTGGTTTGTTGGTGGCGAATGCCTGCATTTTCTGGGCGATGAAGAGATTACACTTTACCAGCAATTAGAAGATCGTTTATACGAGCTCGACCGTCAAAACAAAGCGTATGAGATCTCAGTGGAAATTAATAACTTACGAAACAAACCAGATTTACAGCTACATTAAACACAGCAACTAGATTACATCATGGTGATAGCAGACGAAAAAGTCGCCTGCCATCACCCCCCTTTTAGGGCTGCTATTACAGAACCCCTTGCACTCACTTCTGTTAACAAGCTAGGCAACAAAAGGGTAAGGCTGACTTAATCAGTGTATTTTTTTAAACACCAAGGTGCCGTTTGTGCCACCAAAGCCAAAGGAGTTGTTAAGAACCACATCAATCTTACGTTTTTGCGGCGTTCCTGGCACATAATTTAGATCACATCCCTCACCGGGCTCTTCTAAATTAATAGTTGGTGGCGCAACTTGATCACGAATCGCCAAAATGGAAAAAATTGACTCAACCGCGCCAGAGGCACCCAACAAATGACCTATCATGGACTTTGTTGAACTAATCGCAACATCAGAAGCGCTCTCACCCATCAAGGCTTTTACCGCATTCGTCTCAGCCAGGTCACCAGCAGGTGTCGATGTGCCGTGGGCATTAATGTAATCAACATCAGACACAGCCAGCTGCGCATCTTTTAATGCGGCACTCATGGCCAAAGCCGCCCCTTCTCCGCCTTCTGGTGGCGCTGTCATATGATAAGCATCATCGCTCATCCCAAAGCCTGCCAGTTCTGCGTATATCTTCGCACCGCGAGCAACGGCATGACCATACTCTTCCAGTATTAAAATTCCAGCGCCATCGCCCATTACGAAACCATCTCGGTCTTTGTCCCAAGGGCGGCTAGCGGTCTTAAAATCATCATTTCGCGTGGACAAAGCTCTGGCTGCGCCAATACCGAGAGGAGTGATCGCCATTTCCGCACCACCCGCTACCATGACATCAGCATCACCATAGGCAATCATTCTACCTGCCATACCAATATTATGAGTTCCTGTTGTACACGCGGTCACAATAGAAATATTTGGCCCTTTAAACCCAAAACGAATGGCAACATGACCAGAAATCATATTAATGATTGCGCCCGGTACAAAAAAAGGAGAAATGCGTTTGGGGCCAGACTCATTAAGCAGCTCAAGATTTTTTTCGATCATTGGCAAACCACCAATGCCTGAACCTATTGCGCACCCAACACGAGACAGATCAGCGGTGTCAGCATTTAAATTGGCATCGTCAAGTGCTTGCACTGCTGCAGAAATACCGTACTGGATGAAGACATCCATTTTTCGAGCTTCTTTGGCACTCATGTATAAAGTAGCGTCAAAGTCTGTAACTTGAGCGGCAAACCGAGTCGAAAATTGGCTTGTATCGAACGTGGTAATTTCTGAGATACCACTCTTGCCTTCTAATATATTATCCCACGTACTTTCCACATTATTGCCAAGGGGGGTCACCATTCCCATACCTGTGACTACAACCCGACGACGAGACATATGATTACTCCAGTATTTCGCCCTACATTCTAAAGGGCTATTAATAAGAAAAGCCGCCGTAACAAGTACAAGCGGCTTTTCGGGAAACTTAGTTCACTGATCTATTACAAGTTAGCGTTGATG
>CAZBUC010000475.1:0-1913 GCA_964494965.1 uncultured Maribrevibacterium sp. | reverse complement strand
CATCATCAAACCCAACTCCTTAAGCGTGATAGTACCTGAGTCTATGGTTAGTTAAATACGCGCGCACTTCTCTTTTTCCCCTTAATACAAAAAAAGCGGCAATGCCTGCCGCTTTTGTATTTCGTGTACCTTTCTTATTAAGACACGGTATTCCAAGGCAAATGCCCAGGGGCTGCATCCACAAAGTTGAAGTATTGCTCTAGCTGATCAATTAGATCTCGTATCACCTCGTCACGACTACAGCCGTAAAGCTCATATCCCAGTGCACCATTACGGATATACACATCCGCTTGCCAGTGAGTGTCGTACTTTGAATGCTCACTGTGCGCCTCTGGTATTTCATGTTCTGTGGCGATCACTTGATAATAGAAATCCAATTTTTCGTCACGCTCTAGCTGAAAAGTGACACCATTTTCTTCCTTGGTGATGTTGGCTGTCCAACCATGGGTTGCCAGCTCCTTTTGAACTTCAACCATGGCTGGTTCTACAACATCTTTGATAAAGTGCTTAATCTTAGCTTCGCCAGGAAACTTGAAGAGCGTGCTTAATCGTTTACGCCAGCTACCTTCGTTGCTGAAAGCGCGACCCGGTGCCGCCGCCGCTTCGACTGCGGCACCGCGATGCCCTTCGATAACCAAGGCTCGCCACAAACCCAATGCTGCTATCAGCATTATGATGGCAAAAGGCAATGCAGCTAAAATACTCATCGTTTGTAAGGCGCCCAAACCACCGGCTAACAATAAGGTCGCAGCAATAACCCCTTCAAGAGATGCCCAAAATACACGCTGCCAAACAGGGGTTTCCAACGCGCCACCAGACGCTAAAGAGTCAACCACTAAAGAGCCAGAGTCAGACGAGGTCACAAAGAAGGTAATGATCAAAAAGACCGTAATCACAGATAAAAATGTAGACCAAGGCAAGAGATCATAAAATTGAAACAAAGCCACGGAGTGATCGGCTTGAACCTCACCAATCAAGACATCTTTACCTTGCTCCATAATCAAATACAGTGCCGTGTCACCAAAAATAGAGAACCACAAGAAGGTAAATATCGTTGGCACAGCCAGAACGCCAAAAATGAATTGGCGAATGGTACGTCCACGGCTAATTTTAGCGATAAACAAACCCACAAAAGGCGCCCAAGCAATGGTCCATGCAAAAATAAACAAGGTCCAATTCCCAATCCAGTCACTCTGGGTATAGGCCTGAAGATTAAACGTTCGCTCTACAATATTGCCCAAATACGCGCCTGTATTTTGTACAAAAGCGTCTAGTATGTGAACGCTCGGCCCCACGATGAATACGATCAGCATGATAAAGACAGCCAACGTCATATTCAAAATAGACAGATTTTTCACCCCTTTATCCATACCCGCTACCACAGAACCAATCGCGGCTAGGGTGATTAATCCAATCGCTGCAATTTGCACCGTCGTATTAATGGGAATGTCTTCCCAAAGGTAATTCAAACCCGCATTAATCTGAGTGACTGACAAGCCAAGCGTCGTCGCCAAACCGAACATGGTGCCCAAAATAGCAAACACATCAACCGTATGACCAATTGGTCCATAAATACGATCGCCTATTAGCGGATACAATGCCGAGCGAACAGACAAAGGCAAGCCGTGGCGAAACGCAAAATACGCGAGAACCAAGCCCATCAGACCGTAAATACCCCAAATGTGTAATCCCCAATGAAAATACGCAATCTGCATGGCTTCACGGGCTGCCGCGACGGTTTCTGCGGGGGCATTAGGTGGTTGAGAAAAATGCAATACGGGCTCCGCCACACCAAAAAACAGTAAGGCAATACCGTAGCCTGCTGAGAAAAGCATCGCAAACCAAGCTGGGAAACTGTACTCGGGTTCCGCATGGTCTGGGCCTAAGCGGATATTGCCCCAGCCACTAAATCC
>CAZBUC010000474.1:0-1919 GCA_964494965.1 uncultured Maribrevibacterium sp. | reverse complement strand
TCTTCGCCGTTTAGGGTTTGCGTAATAACAGACGAGCTGGTGGGTTCTACTGCCACACTGATAATGGCCTTGCCTTGGGTGTTTTTAATGTAACGACTCACGCCTGTGATGGTACCGCCAGTGCCGACGCCCGCAACAAATACGTCAATTTCGCCATTTGTGTCTTGCCAAATTTCTGGGCCAGTGGTTTTTTCATGAATTTCAGGGTTGGCTGGATTGTTAAACTGTTGCAGTAACACGACGTTTTCGTCTTGAGCAATTTCTTCGGCTTTAGCAATCGCGCCTTTCATGCCTTTTGCGGGTTCCGTTAGGACGATCGTCGCACCAAGTGCTTTCATGACCTGGCGGCGTTCAATACTCATGCTAGATGGCATGGTGATGGTAATGGGATAACCACGAGACGCGGCAACGAAACACAAGGCGATGCCTGTGTTACCACTCGACGCTTCGACGATGGATTTGCCTTTTGTCAGAATGCCTTTCTTTTCTGCATCCCACACCATGTTGGCGCCGATGCGGCATTTTACTGAAAAAGCAGGGTTACGAGATTCGAGCTTAGCCCAAATATTGCCATTGCCAATACGGTTTAGTCGTACAAGTGGTGTGTTACCAATGGTCAAAGAGTTGTCTTCAAAAATGTGTGCAGACATGCCGTGTCCTTTTTTGTTGATGGTTGAGAGTCTGTGAGTCGTGATCGCATCGTATTAGATGGTCCGCGAATGTCGTTCACTATAACCTTTAGGTTGGGATTAATGTTAGAATTTACAACCATATAGATAGAGGCTTTTGTGCAACAACGGCGCTTTCTCCTATTGCCATTATTTTCTTTGCGCCAATTTTTTTTGCCAAGTAAAGGGATACAAGTTTACTTATCATGTCGACCAATGCCGTAATGACGCGTGACCGTCACCTTATTGATCAAAAACAAGCACAGCTGACTAAGCGTCAAAAAAGTGGCTTGCCTTTTGATAAAATGCAATCTGAGCTGAATGCGCTCATTGAGCAGTCTGAAACCTTACATCAAGCGCGTTTGTCTCGTCTGCCAAAGATCACCTACGATGAAAGCTTGCCGGTGGCTGCTCGTGCTGAGGAGATCATCAAGGCGATTCAAGAAAACCAAGTGGTGATTATTGCGGGTGAGACGGGCTCAGGTAAAACCACGCAATTGCCCAAGATGTGCTTGCAAGCCGGCCGCGGCATTGCAGGCCTTATTGGTCATACGCAACCAAGGCGAATTGCGGCGCGTAGCGTGGCGGAGCGCATTAGCGATGAGTTGCAAGTCAAGCTGGGGGAGCAGGTGGGCTTTCAGGTGCGTTTCAGTGATGAAAGCAACGAAGAAACTCTGATCAAGCTGATGACAGACGGTATTTTGCTGGCAGAGATTCAACAAGACAAACGCCTTTATAAGTACGACACCATCATCATCGATGAAGCCCATGAACGCAGTTTGAACATCGATTTTCTGCTGGGGTATTTAAAGCAAGTCTTGGCGGCCCGTCCGGATCTGAAAGTCATTGTGACGTCAGCAACCATAGATGTAGAACGCTTTTCTGAGCATTTTGACAATGCGCCTATAATTGAAGTGTCTGGCCGTACTTATCCAGTAGAAGTGCGTTATCAACCCTTGATGAGCAAGTCGGATTCCGAAGAGTTAGACGAAGACCAAAGCATGGAGCAAGGCATTCTCGACGCGGTAGAGCTGTTGATCGCCGAAGAGCGTCAATCTGGCTATCGCGGTGCAGGGGATATTCTAGTATTTTTGCCAGGGGAGCGAGAAATTCGCGACACCGCTGAGATTTTACGACGTGCCGAGTTGCGCAATACCGAAGTCTTGCCGCTTTACGCTCGATTGAGCACCAGCGAGCAACAACGTATTTTCAAATCCCACTCTGGGCGTCGTATTGTCTTGTCGACCAACG
>CAZBUC010000473.1:0-1922 GCA_964494965.1 uncultured Maribrevibacterium sp. | reverse complement strand
GGTATTCACTTATCAATGCGCCGCCTTGCTCTAGGATCTCGTCAAACATCTTTTGATTGTGATTCGGATAACGATGAAACAAGCCGGTTCCCATGACGCCAATGGTGGGCGTTGTCTTGCTATGCAATGCTCCTTGATGCGCGGCGGTATCGACGCCCATGGCACCACCACTCACCACACAAATGCCACGAGAAGATAATTGCTCAGCAAATTGAAAGGTAACATCTCGGCCATAACGGGTACATTTGCGAGCGCCCACAATGCCTATTTTCGGCAACGCCAAAACATCACGATTTCCTTCCAAATAAAGAAAAGCAGGAGCAACGGAGATCTCTTTCAAGGCCGTTGGATAACACTCGTCTTCCTGAAGCACGAGATGATGATCGGCGTCTTCCAACCAAGCTAAGGATTCATCACGTTTGGCTTCTTGTTCTTTACTAAGGGAACCATCAGCAAAATAGGCTATCGCCTCGCGGGCTGTCTCGTCGGGCCATTTTAATGCTCTCAACAACTCATACGAAAGACAGGGCGGTGAGTCATCACTGAATGATTCATGTGTTAAATAAGTATAAAGACGCGATAAACGCGCAGGGCCAATACCCGATAAAAAGCTCAAGCACAGCCAATCGGTTTGCGTCAGCCTAGCGGCATAAGAGGTTTCTGTGTCCATATTGAAGCGGCTTCCTTGCGTTTATTGATCGTGATCGTTTTATCCTAAAACGAAAGCCAAGCTTAAATAGTCTCTGGCTATAGGCGCTATTCAATCATATTGACCAAAAAACCGCCATGAGAAGACTGCTCAAAAGTCAGACTTGCGTTACAATGGACAAAATGAAACGAGCGAGATGACCTCTCTGCTCATGAACAAAGACACATCGTTGGAAAAGATCATGGCTGTTTTACCTGTACTTGAATACCCAGATAACCGTTTACGCAAAGTAGCGAAGCCCATTACCGAGTTCACCGATGAACTGCAAACCAAAATCGATGACATGCTCGATACCATGTACGACGAAAATGGTTTGGGATTGGCCGCAACCCAAGTGGATTATCACCACCGCCTAGTGGTGATGGATTTTTCTGAAGAACGTAACCAACCTATCGTATTCATTAATCCTGAATTTGAAGTACTCGACGACGAACCAAACGAGTTCCAAGAAGGTTGTTTGTCTGTTCCTGGCTTTTACGAGCACATCTACCGTGCCGCCAAAGTGAAGGTAAAAGCGCTGGATCGTCATGGCAAGCCGTTCGAATTAGAAGTCGACGAGCTGATGGCCGTTTGCGTACAGCATGAAGTGGACCATCTTGACGGCAAACTCATGGTGGATTATTTAACGCCTCTAAAGCGTAATCGTATTAAGAGCAAACTAGAAAAAGCCCATAAGTTGGCTCAGAAACAAGGTTAAGAAGAACGTTCTTTTTAGCCAATAGATCATTGATACTCGTATTATAAAATCAGGCTTTAGCCTGATTTTTTGTTAAGGAAGCTTTATGCCAACCTCACCACTTCGTATTGTTTTTGCTGGCACACCTGAATTCGCAGCGGCTAGCCTGCAAGCCCTCTTAGATTCTAAAGTCGAAAACCAGTATGAGATCGTCGGCGTTTATACTCAGCCAGATCGTCCTGCAGGGCGCGGTCAGAAACTGGTTCAAAGCCCAGTTAAGCAACTTGCTATCGCCAACGACATTCCAGTTTATCAGCCGTTAAATTTCAAGTTAGAAGAAGACAAAGCTCAGCTTGCCGCGTTAGAAGCTGATCTCATGATTGTCGCCGCGTACGGCATCATCCTGCCAAAAGTCGTCTTGGATACACCTAAGTTTGGTTGCATTAACGTACATGCTTCTTTGCTGCCACGCTGGCGTGGAGCCGCTCCGATTCACCGCTCTTTGATGGCTGGCGACAGCGAAACCGGCATCACTAT
>CAZBUC010000472.1:1195-1924 GCA_964494965.1 uncultured Maribrevibacterium sp. | reverse complement strand
GCAACGGATTTTGAATCCGTCGTGTCTACCAATTCCACCATACTGGCCTTGAAAAAGGTGATGCGTATTCTATGGTCTTTTGAGAATAAGTCAACATCAAATAACCATGTTTTTTAATCTTTTTAAGATGTCGTCCTGTGGAAGTACCTTTTTACCGGGATTTTCGCTAGAATGCCGGGCTGATTTTAATAGGTGGCTTTAACATATGCTCGTTTCTGACTATCACTTTGATTTACCAGATTCTCTGATTGCCCATTACCCAACGCCTGATCGCACCGCGAGTCGGTTGTTGCATCTTGATGGGCCTTCCGGTGACGTGGCTCATCGACACTTTCCTGATCTTTTGGATTTGGTGCGGCCAGGAGATTTGATGGTGTTCAATAATACGCGTGTGATTGCGGCACGTGTTTTTGGACAAAAGGCGTCAGGTGGCAAAATAGAAATACTGATTGAGCGTGTCATTAACAGCACGGAAGCCTTAGCCCATGTTAGAGCTAGTAAGTCGCCAAAGGAAGGCAGTAAGCTCTTTCTTGGGCAGGATAAAGGAGAAGAGATCGAAGCCACTATGATCGGGCGATCAGGTGCTTTGTTTCATCTTGTTTTTAATGAGCCTGTTTTAGATGTGCTAACGCGCGTTGGACACATGCCCCTGCCGCCTTACATAGAGCGTCCTGACGAAGACAGTGATCAGGAGCGTTATCAAACAGTTTATAATGAAAAGCCTGGTGC
>CAZBUC010000472.1:0-1185 GCA_964494965.1 uncultured Maribrevibacterium sp. | reverse complement strand
CACGGCAGGCTTGCATTTCGATGAAATGTTGCTGGAAAAGCTCAAAGCAAAGGGCGTTGACATTGCGTTTGTGACCTTACATGTAGGGGCGGGGACGTTTCAGCCGATGAAGGTTGAGAATGTGAAAGATCACATTATGCACGCGGAATATGTGGAAGTTGAGCCCAGTGTGGTTGAGCAGGTAAAAGCCACGAAGGCGCGCGGTGGGCGAGTGATTGCGGTTGGTACGACCAGTGTGCGCAGTCTTGAGTCAGCAAGCCAAGGTGGTGAAATCGCCCCAATGCAAGACGATACCAGTATTTTTATCTATCCAGGTTACGAGTTTAAAACTGTGGATGCCTTGGTGACGAATTTTCATTTGCCAGAATCTACGCTGATTATGCTGATTAGTGCGTTTGCCGGTTACGATCATGTGATGGCGGCTTACAAAGTGGCAGTAGAGCAAAAGTATCGATTTTTTAGTTATGGTGATGCCATGTTTATTACACGAAATGCGCAGGCTAAAGGCCCGCAAGGTGAGGAATAAGACGAATGTCTGATAAACGTCCAGAATGTTTTATGGATTTTGAACTCCACACGACGTCAGGAAAAGCACGTCGTGCGACCTTGACGTTCCCGCGTGGGAAGGTTGAAACGCCAGCGTTTATGCCTGTTGGTACTTACGGTACGGTAAAAGGCATGTTGACCAAAGATATCGAGGAGATTGGTGCGGATATTATACTGGGCAATACTTTCCATCTCTGGTTGCGTCCAGGAACAGATGTGGTGAAGGCTCATGGCGATTTGCATGATTTCACCCAATGGAAAAAGCCGATCTTAACCGATTCTGGTGGCTTTCAAGTCTTTTCTCTTGGGGAAATGCGCAAAATTACCGAAGAGGGTGTGAGCTTCCGTTCGCCGATTAATGGCTCGAAAGTGTTTTTAAGCCCCGAGATTTCGATGCAAGTTCAGCGTGATCTTGGCTCAGATATTGTAATGATCTTTGATGAGTGTACACCGTACCCTGCGACGCCCGAAGTGGCGGCGAAGTCTATGCGCATGAGTTTGCGTTGGGCTCAGCGCTCAAAGGACGAGCACGGTGACAGTCCATCCGCTTTGTTTGGTATTATCCAAGGCAGTATGTACGAAAACCTTCGAGACGAGTCTTTAGAAGGGTTGGTGAATATCGGTTTTGATGGGTATGCT
>CAZBUC010000471.1:0-1928 GCA_964494965.1 uncultured Maribrevibacterium sp. | reverse complement strand
ATGACGATTAAAGTAGCTATCAACGGTTATGGACGCATTGGACGCAACACATTAAGAGCTTTGTATGAATCAGGTAAGCGTGATCAAATCCAAATAGTCGCCATCAATGATCTTGGCGATTCTAAAACGAACGCGCATTTAACAAAGTACGATACCGTTCATGGTCGTTTTAGTGAAGAAGTCACCTTTGACGATGAAGCGCTTTATGTTAATCAAGACAGAATCCGCACTTTCTCAGAACGTAACCCTGCCGATCTTCCATGGGCAGAATTGGGTGTTGATGTCGTATACGAGTGCACAGGCTTTTTTACCACGAAAGAAAAAGCCAGCGCCCACATCACAGCGGGCGCAAAAAAAGTCATCATCTCTGCGCCAGGTAAAGACGTAGATGCGACCGTTGTATACGGCGTAAACCAAAACGTTTTAACCCCTGATATGACGGTTATCTCCAATGCTTCTTGCACGACTAACTGTTTAGCGCCTGTTGCCAAACCCCTAAGCGATAAGCTAGGCATTGAAAGCGGATTGATGACGACTATTCATGCTTACACCAATGACCAGCGTCTATCGGATGTCTATCATGAAGATTTATATCGCGCTCGTGCCGCAGCTCAAAACATGATTCCTAGTAAAACCGGTGCGGCGGCGGCCGTTGGTCTTGTTGTACCTGAACTGGTTGGCAAATTTGACGGTATGGCTGTTCGCGTCCCTACTATCAACGTTTCATTGGTCGATTTAACCTTCCTTGCACCACGTGAAACCACGGTAGAAGAAGTGAACAAAATCATTGAAGATGCAGTTAAAGCGGATCCTATTCTTGCTCAAGTATTGCATGTTAACTATGAACCTCTGGTTTCTTCAGACTTTAACCACAGCGCTTATACTTCTAACTTTGATGCGACACAAACACGCGTGCAAGGTAAATTGGTTAAAATAATGGCGTGGTATGATAACGAGTGGGGATTTTCAAACCGAATGCTCGATAATACCATTGCATTAATGGCTGCAAAATAATCAAAATACACAAAGGCTGCTGACGCAGCCTTTGTCGTCTCCTATACTCTATCTCACGCTTATTAATTTTTGGTACATATAATGACTCGTAGAACTAAAATCGTTGCCACTTTAGGACCTGCTTCAAGCTCCCCTGAGATGATCGAAAAGCTTATATTGGCAGGTGCCAATGTGTTTCGCCTTAATTTCTCTCATGGACAGCCAGAAGATCATATAAACCGAGCGGAAGTAGTTCGCGCCATGGCGAAAAAGAACAACCGTCACGTTGCGATTTTGGGCGATTTACAAGGCCCCAAAATTCGTATCGCTCGCTTTAAAGAGACGAAAGTGGAACTCAAAGACGGCGCGACTTTTGTTTTAGACGTTGGGTTTGACAAAAATAATGGTGATGAGACTCGCGTCGGGATTGATTATCCTCAGTTAGCAGCAGACTCAGAACCCGGCAATATTCTATTGCTCGACGACGGTCGTGTGGTTCTTGAGGTTCTCGAAGTGAAAGGCATGGAAGTCATCACCAAAGTAATTGTTGGTGGCGCGCTTTCTAACAACAAAGGCATTAACCGCCAAGGTGGTGGACTGTCTGCTGCGGCACTGACAGACAAAGACAGAGAAGACATCAAAACAGCCGCCGCTCTAAAAGCGGACTATCTTGCGGTTTCTTTTCCTCGTTGCGCCGACGACTTACACGAAGCACGTGCTCTAGCAGAAGCAGCTGGCCTAAAAGCAGGAATTATTTCCAAGGTTGAACGCGCTGAAGCGGTTGCAGACCACGCGACTCTAGACGCTATTATTCTTGCTTCTGACGCTGTCATGGTAGCCCGTGGTGATCTAGGTGTTGAAATTGGTGATGCTGAACTCATCGGCGTTCAGAAACACATGATCAAGCGTTGCCGTCAGTTAAACCGTCCTGTTAT
>CAZBUC010000470.1:0-1931 GCA_964494965.1 uncultured Maribrevibacterium sp. | reverse complement strand
CGTTTGTTAAAGCCATTAAAAGCCATTAAAAGCCATTAAAAGCCTTAATCTATCCAGTCTAGTGTGAAATGAGAATTGATGCTCGCCTATATTCCCTTGCTAACCATCAAGACTTCGTCATTATTCTCTTGGCTTATTCATGTCACGACGCAGTGCTTGTAATTCCTGTTGAAGTTGCTGCATTTGCTCTAGTAACTGTTGCTGGGTAGCCTTTTCCGCGTCAAGCTCATCTTTGATATCGTCGTCGTGTATGGTCTGCACGGCGTTGACGATGACGGCGATGAAGAGGTTCAGCATGGTGAAAGTGGCAATGAGGATAAAGGGGATGAAAAACGCCCAAGCATAAGGGAAAGCTTCCATCACTGGACGTGCGATGCCCATGGACCAGCTTTCTAAAGTCATCACTTGGAACAAGGTATACAAAGACGCACCTAGGCTACCAAACCAGTCTGGAAAGGCTTCGCCAAATAACTTGGTGACCATCACGGCCGCCACATAAAACACCAGCCCCAACACCATGGCGATGGACAACATACCATTCAGTGATTTAATTAACGCCCCGACAATTTTTCGCATCGACGGAACAAACGTTAATACGCGTAACACACGCAAGACTCGAAGCGCACGCAATACCGCAAACGGCCCACTGGCTGGGACTAAAGCAATCCCCACAACAATGAAGTCGAACACATTCCAACCATCTTTGAAAAAAGCCAAACGATGCACAAACAATCGAATGCTCAGCTCAATCACAAACACCACCAAAATCGCCTTGTCCAAGGCCATTAAAAACGGACCCACCTGTGTCATCACCTTAGGGGAGGTTTCGAGCCCAAGAATAACCGCATTGATTAAAATCAACGCCAGCAAACTATGCTGTACTGTCGTGTTTTCAATAAAAGATTTTAAACGCTGACGAAGGGAACCCGTCAACACAACCGATGTACTGGACATGCGTCACCTCAATGCTAAATTATCCCAAGAGTGGTTTAAATTGACGCCATTCTATGCCAGAGTCAGATAAGGTCAATCTCTTTTGCTGTAAACAAATTGACCAATGAAAGGATGGTAAAAACGCACCAAAAAATTAACACAACATACACCTCTTTGCCGTTCTGAGTGACGTGCAAAGGACCATCTAAAGAGAGATTATTCGCATTTTCTTTCAGGTATGACACAGTTTGAATATTCATAAAAAGCTCCATAAGACTAAAATATAGATCAATCATAGACCGATAATTTGCTTAAGCCTACTCATGCTCTCTATAACTCTGGCAACAATAGATTAACTCTCTATATAGTCTATAATTATAATATTCATAAAATTGATAGCTTATATCGAATTTAAGGTTATCAAAATGACCACTATCATAAGTCTTACAACTCGGCCTTGTACGCAGCGATTCAGTTACGCTGGCTGTTAAGGCGAAAAAACCGGCTTTAGCCGGTTTTTTCGCATCTAAGGATAGGTAAAATGAGGGATCACTTCTGGTAGTCTTATTGAATATTAAATTGGAAAGTGTCTTTAAACAGTGGCTGTATTTTTGCCTTTCCTAGAGCAAGCTCTCTGGAAATTTTTTGCTTAGGGTCAATCGTCACAAATCCCCAAAACTGTAAAAAACGCTCAATGAACCAAGCCTCGATAAGCATACTGAGCAACTTAGTTTGCGAGAAATACTCCTCAGGTGAAAACTCACGCAACACCTGAGTCGCCCACTGACGGAACTGAGTCGCTCGCACAGAATTCACGCGATAACCGACAGAGATAATGGCGTCTAAATTGTAAAAATCTATATTTCGATTTACCTCACGGCTGCCCTCAACTTGAACTATCCGGAATTTCCGGATGGTTGCATCTTGATCAAGCTCTCTTAGTGAGTAGATATTTTTTAAGTGCTCACTGACCGTTCGCACATCAACATCGAACAGCT
>CAZBUC010000469.1:0-1940 GCA_964494965.1 uncultured Maribrevibacterium sp. | reverse complement strand
AAATCTGATCCGTCTGCATGGGAGACATTACGCGGTAGATTCTCTTTACCAAAGGTGTTCAACAAATGAGTTTGGGTTTCCTGTGGAAGCTGTGAGATGTGAAACAAGTGTGCCTGATTGAACCAAATCTTGCTGCCCGTAACCGGATGGTAGGCTGTACAGGATGTTTTTTGCTTAGTACGCAAGCCATTGTTGTCTAGCCATTGAAATTCTATGCCGTTGTCACTGCAGTAGGCCTCAACTTGCGCTTTGTCCGTTGTTTGGAATACCTCCGACCATGGTATATCAACATCTTGATAGTTTCGAACATAGCTTAGCCCTTTAACCTCGAACTTATCTCGGATCTCTTGAGGTATAGCGCTAGTGACTGCTCGGCTGTCTGCTATCGGAGTTTCCCCCCCACTGTGTGCTGATTGCTGACAATAAAATGCGATACGAGTTGGCCAACTGTTGCAATAAGCGTTTTCATTGTGCTGAGGTATTTGCAGACTATTGTGATATTCCGTACTGGTATAGACATGCTCGCGCATGTGGGTGCGCGGTGTTGAACGATATTGGTAAGATACTAATGGCGAGTTAAAACAAGCTGCTAAAACCCGACTCAATTGCTTACTGCCAGAAATCGGTAACCCCCGAATTAACAGTGCACCGTGACTATCAAGCCATTGATCGATAGCTTGCCAATTCTCTTTTGCCCATTGTGATGCCTTCTGAGGTGGTGCATTTAACTCTAAAAGAAAACGTTTTCCGTTGATTTCTTGAAGGTCATTCTCGAGAGATACTGAAAAATCTGGCATGTTTGTTCTTCTTGTATTGAATGAATCCAGTCGGTGAGCCCTAAGCGACGATACGTGCCGGTTCGTCCTTAATGATTTTTCCGTCGCTCAAGCGAATGATGCGTTGGCCATATGCTGCATCTTCTTCTGAGTGAGTAACCATAATAATTGCAGTTCCTGCATTATTCAGGTCAACAAGCAACTCCATAACTTCCCGGCCGCGCTCAGAATCAAGATTCCCAGTAGGCTCATCAGCCAAAATGAACTTTGGTTTCGCTACTAGTGCTCTGGCAATTGCAACTCGTTGTTGTTGTCCTCCAGACAATTGCGTGGGCTTGTGGTTTTTCCGGTGAAGCAAATCCATTTTTTCCAATGCAGAATGGACTTGTTCTTCGACATGAACTTTGTCACAGCCCTGATAGAAAAGGGGTAAGGCGATGTTTTCTCTAACGCTAAGATGGTCGATAAGGTTAAAACTTTGAAAAATAAATCCAACGTTATTCTTGCGGACTTTTGCGAGCTTACCTTCGTTGTAATTGGCAATATCGGCACCTTGAAAAAGGTATTCCCCACTAGTGGGAGAATCAAGCATGCCAAGAATATTGAGTAACGTAGATTTACCGCATCCCGAGGGACCCATAATACTAAGAAACTCACCTTCTTTGAGGTAAAAGCTTATGTTGCTCAATGCGTATGTCTTTACTTCAGACGTCAAAAAAACTTTCGAAATATTCTTTAGTTCAAATAACATAGTGGGATATCCTACTTATCCGTTCGCTGAGGTAAGGGAGTGAGCATTATGTCTAACAATTTTTTCAACTTTGCCTTCCTCCATCACAATTAATTGGTCTGCAATATCAAAGTATCTATCATCATGACTGATGGCGATCACTACTTTGTTCTTCTCTTTAAGCTGTGGCAGGATACTTTGATAGAATACTTTCTTGAAAGTGGGATCTTGATCCGCCGCCCACTCATCAAAAATATACACGTTTTTTTCTTCCAGGAATTCAATAAGTAAGGCAAGACGTTTTCTTTGGCCGTCAGACAATGAGACTGTTGAGAACGCACCATCTTTAAAGGATACGCGTTTCGATAGATCTAGCTGAGAGAGCATGTCTTTTATTTTGTCTTCTTGATCATAATTCGCATCGCCGAGCAAGC
>CAZBUC010000468.1:0-1941 GCA_964494965.1 uncultured Maribrevibacterium sp. | reverse complement strand
CGTCACCAGAGCGGCAACGGGTTGCGGTGGCTGTGCAGCCCTATTGAAAAAAGTCGTCGATAATGAGCTGTTGGCATTGGGTGTGGAGGTGAGTACCGACATTTGTGAGCACTTTGCTTATACTCGCCAAGATTTATACAACCTGGTGAAAATTGGCGAAATCAAAACCTTTAGTGAGCTATTAAAAACACATGGCAAAGGTCATGGTTGTGAGATTTGCAAACCCGCTGTTGGTTCAATTTTAGCCAGTGTCTGGAACGACTATGTACTGAAAAAAGAACACATCAGCTTGCAAGATACCAATGATCGCTTTCTGGCCAATATGCAAAAAGACGGCACTTATTCCATCGTGCCGCGTATCCCAGGTGGGGAAATAACCCCTGATAGATTGATTGTTTTGGGGCAAGTGGCAAAAGAATACGGTTTGTATACCAAAGTAACAGGCGGTCAGCGGATTGATTTATTTGGTGCCACCTTGTCGCAATTGCCCGAAATTTGGGAGAAATTAATCGCTGCAGGATTTGAAACAGGCCAAGCTTACGGTAAGTCCTTGCGAACGGTGAAATCCTGTGTCGGTAGCACTTGGTGTCGCTATGGGGTCAATGACAGCATGAAAATGGCAATCGATCTGGAGAACCGTTACAAGGGGTTGCGTTCGCCTCATAAAATTAAATTTGCCGTGTCTGGCTGTACACGAGAATGCGCCGAAGCTCAGAGTAAAGACATCGGTGTGATCGCAACGGAAGGTGGTTGGAATTTATACGTGTGCGGTAACGGTGGTATGAAGCCTCGCCACGGTGATTTGTTTGCTAAAGATTTGGACGATGAAACCTTGGTGAAATACATCGACCGCGTATTGATGTTTTTCACTAAAACGGCAGATCGATTGCAGCGCACTTCCGTCTGGATGGAGAGTCTAGAAGGGGGATTGGATTATCTCAAAGACGTGGTGATTAACGACAAGCTAGGATTGTGCGATGAGCTTGAAGCCAGTATGCAGCACGTTGTAAATACCTTCCAATGCGAGTGGAAAACCACGCTGGAAGATCCAGAAGCACTTAAAACCTTTCGTCAGTTTGTTAACTATGAGGGAAGCGACAGTAATGTGGTATTTGTTGAAGAGCGTAACCAAATGCGTCCAGCAACGGAATCAGAAAAACAGCAATTAATTGCTAAGGTGGGCTAATACAATGACGACGCCATGGACATTGATTTGTAAGCAAGAAGATTTGGTGGAAGGCGCTGGGGTAGCCGCTATGGTCAGTAGCGAACAAGTGGCTATTTTTTATGTGCCTGAATCAGAGCAAAAAGTATTCGCTATTAGTAATTGGGATCCGATAGGTAAGGTGAATGTGCTATCACGTGGCTTGGTCGCTCATCTGCAGGAGCAATGGGTAGTGGCAAGTCCTTTGTACAAACAACATTTTGTACTGGCCTCAGGCCAATGTCTTGAAGAAGATATCAAGATACCTCATTGGCAGGCCAAACTAGAGGGTGGTGATGTGTTTATCGCTGCCCATTCATAACGGTGCATAGTTTCGTGTCATTGCACTGTTTAAGGGCTATTTGGGTGTTTGAAAACATAGTGCTCCATTGGGTGGGGATCAGCCAAGAGCTAAAAAATAAGGTTTTATGTGTTTGATTAGCACTTTTTAAAGTTGGCTTGCTAATTGCTTTATCTATATTACTGATGCACCGTAAACCGACGATGGCTTACACATAAAGCATACAGATATTACAAAAGGCAACGGGGCCCAATCACTTTTTTAGAAAAGTGATTGGGCCTTTTTTTTGCTTAAAAAGCGTGACAAAGAGTGAAGAGGGTCTATGCCAGTAGCAAATAAAACATCAATGAGTGTGAAAACGACCTGTCCATATTGTGGTGTTGGCTGTGGTGTCAATTTAATCGACGCGCAATCAGAAAATGAAAAAGTGCCATCG
>CAZBUC010000467.1:0-1950 GCA_964494965.1 uncultured Maribrevibacterium sp. | reverse complement strand
TGGTCGCATCACCATTGGCGAGGCGATCAAGCTGACCGGCGCCAGCCGCAACACACTCAAACAGCATTTCCGTACGCTGGTCGAACTCGCCACCCTGAACCAGCACGGTAGTGGCCGCGGGGTTTGGTATGACCTGATGTAAAAACTATGCTCCGTCAAAGAAATTCCAGACTCTATAGCTTGACAGCTATACACCTTTGAGGCTATATTCATCCATGAAATGGGAAATAGAGTACACAGATGAATTCGAACGTTGGTGGGATACTCTGTCAGAAGCTGAACAGGAGTCGGTTGCCTGTAGCCGACAAATTGTTTGCTGAACATTTGGCACAATTACAAAAGATAGAGGATTAATTATGCCTAAGTCTTTCAATGTATTAAGAGAAAAACTCCCTGTTGCGAGCAGGCAAAGAATCGAAAAACAGGTACAGCTGGCTCTTAAAGACATGCCACTTGCCGAACTTCGCCAGGCTCGGCAGTTTACCCAGCAACAGATCGCTAAGACTTTAAAAATCAAGCAAGCCTCGGTTTCAAAAATGGAGAATCAAACCGATATGTATCTTTCGACAATCAGGAAATACATCGAAGCGATGGGCGGTGAGCTCGAGATAATCGCAAAATTTCCAGAAGGAAGCATCAAGGTTGAGAATTTTAAGAATTTGGAAGTATAACAAAGAAACACCCTTGACCAACTCTACCGCACCGATATCCTTGAAGCTGCGCATGCAATTCTTTCTTCTCGGTGTTTCCGTAGACCTGGTGCAAAAGGAGGCGCTTAAACCTTCCATCGGCAAGCGGATACAGGAAGAAGTCTTGTTCATATGAAAGAGCCACGCTTCGTTCAGGATTGTTTGGTTTGAACATGCAACGTGAGCCCGAGGGCACCAATGACCTTTAAAATGGTATCAAAGCCGGGGCTCCGATCGCCGGACAGTGCCTTGTAGAGACTTTCGCGGGACAGTCCTGCGTCCCGGGCAACTTGGGACATACCTTTGGCGCGGGCGATATCACCAAGAGCCTTGGCGATAAAACCGGCGTCGCCATGTGCTTCTTGGAGGCAGGCTTCAAAATACGCGGCCATTTCCTCTTGGGTTCTGAGATGCTCTGCAACATCATAAGGTGTGGAAGTACTTTTACACGCTGAAGGTGGGATCAACCAGGAAATCAATGCAGCCCGTGGACAAGGAAAGGTTTGATGTTCAGCCGTCTCAGAAAACGGAAAAAATCGTACGCTAAGCTGCTTCCAGTTCCAAATGCACACGCCTACCAAGCGCGGTAGCAATATTGACTAAGGCGTCCAGTGAAAACCGGGACACACGGCCACGCAACAGATCATTGATACGTGGCTGGGTAACACCACAATGTACTGCAGCGTCAGTTTGTTTCCACATATTCGCTTTGATGATCGCCGCAATCTGTTGCATAAGTTCGGACCTTACCCGTAAATTGGCTGCTTTTTCGGGAGTGTCGGCAAGAGCATCCCATACACTGGTGAAGGTTTCGATTTCACTCACTTGACACCTCTTACGAGTTCTGAATATCGAACCTTTGCAAGATCGATATCACGTTTAGCGGTAGATTGGGTTTTCTTTTGAAACGCATGAAGCACATAAACCACATCAACTAACCGAGCCGTATAGATAACCCGATATGTGCCTGAATCGTCCCAAACTCGAATTTCCTCAACGCCTTTGCCAATCGATGGCATCGGCTTAAAATCGTCCGGCTGTTCACCACGTTGGACTTTGTCCAATTGGTAGCCCGCATCTTGTCGAGCATCTTCAGGAAAATTTCGCAAACATTTAAGCGAATCGCCAAGAAATCGTATCGGTTTCATAGAAAATTATACTGATTTGGATATAAAATGCAAGGTTAAAATCCATTTGAGGGCGACAATGATAATGGGGGCAGCTCACGAAACGAAAAAAAACGTACGCTAAGGGTTTTCTG
>CAZBUC010000466.1:0-1953 GCA_964494965.1 uncultured Maribrevibacterium sp. | reverse complement strand
AGGGCCGTGCCAGCATGGATGTGCCAGCGGGCGACTATCGTTTAAACGTTTGGGACAGAAGACAGCTGGGCGGGACTGAGCAATCGCGTTTAGTGACAGTGACGGGGGCTCAGTCGCTTACTTTGTCTGTGGATGCTTCGGAGTTTGATCCCTATACAGAGGTCACAGGAAAGTCGGTTGCTAGTGTGCAAGCTCGGCAATAAGCGTGTCCTGTGATCTTTATACTCGGGTAACTGAATACAGCCCCTGAAGTGTTTTTTTGTCTTGCTCCCCGAGTAAGCACATGCTTTCTGGGTCAATAAGAATGCGTCCGTTCATGGCTTCTCGGCCAAGTAGCATTCTGTAGCCCATGCTGTCACGGTTAGTGAGGGTGACTTCTACTTCCCATACTGTGCCACCAAGCGAAAGCGGTACGCAAATAACCGGGCGCTTTTCTTTATCACCGCTGGAACTTTTGATGACTCTTTGGTCAATCAGTGGGGCTTCGCAATGCACGGTGACCTTGCGATTTTTTTGCAATGGATGAACTTCAAAGCGGACCCATTTTTCGTCATTTCGAGAAAAACGTTCAATATTGATTGCGTGCATTGACGAGGTTTTTGCGCCAGAATCAACGCGAGCTTTAATGGCAGGAATGTTAAGAGAAGGAAATGCGCACCACTCGTCGCAACCAATGATCATTTTGGATTCGTTTTGTTGATTCATAAACACTCAAACACCTTTTAAAATGAAAGCCAGCTACCTGTCGCGGCGGTTCTACCCTGTTTTATAACGTAAAAATGCCATCAGGTTAAGCCTTTATTGATATACCGCAAGGTTATCTGCTTTGTTGAATTGTCAGTATCACTACAAGCTATTGTAATCATGCTGTCTACCGTTAATATGAGCGTACTAAAAATTTTACTGGAGTTATAAATGAATGGCCGGTTAATGAAAGATTTAGAGGAGCTGGGTGGTGAAATACGCCCGGCCAGCTTTAAAAAGTGCGATGAAATTATCATTGATCAACCCGGCTTTAGCGCAACGATCGCGCTATGGGGTGGGCATTTGAAGAGCTTTGTTCCTGCGGGTCAGGAAGATCTTTTGTTTCAATCTTCACAGCCAGGTGGAGAAGGGCGTTTTAGCCGTCAACATTTTGGCATTCCTGTTTGCTGGCCTTGGTTTGGTGCCCACGAGACTCAAAGTGATTTTCCTGCCCATGGTTTGGCACGGTATTTTCGTTGGGAGTTTATTGAAGCGGGTCATTTTAAAAATGGCGATGTGAAAATCGTTATTCGTTTGGCGTCTGAAGATCATCCATTAATTGAAGAAATGTGGCCGCAGGCGTTTGAATTAAGACAAGTGTTTCGTTTTTCGCGCAAAGGTTTTCGCATCAATTTTTCGGCGGCCAATTTATCTGATCAGCCGATGGCTGTCAGTGAAGCGCTTCATACTTATTTTAATGTGTCTGATAATCAAACGGCACAAGTGCATGGTCTGGATCAGGTCGCGTATGTGGATAAGTTTGATGGTGGTAATCGTAAACTGCAAAACGGTATTGTGACGCCCTGTGACACCATGGATCGGGTGTATTTGTCTGCCCCTGAGACCTGTGAGATACAGGACCCAGGCTTACAGAGACGCTTGGTCATTCATACCGAAGGCAGTAACAGTACCATACTTTGGAATCCTGGCGCTGAGATTGCGAAGCAACGTACTGACATGATGGATGAGGATTTTCGCCGTTTCGTGTGCGTTGAAGCGGGGAATGCCCTTAGTGATGCCTATGAGATCCCACCCGGTGGTATTCATCAGTTAAAACTGAAAGTAAAGCACAAGCCTTTGTTAACCGAGTAACGTGAGTTATCCGTCTTGTTTAGTCGATCCATAAAAAAACCCGTCTGATATTTGACGGGTTTTTTTATTTAGTCGATGTTGTATTCCATCGTTAAAGGCGCGTGATCTGAGAAACGC
>CAZBUC010000465.1:0-1954 GCA_964494965.1 uncultured Maribrevibacterium sp. | reverse complement strand
CGTGCGGTTTTTTCCGGTTTACCAAACCCTCAAATAGCGACACGTTATCACTCTTTAGTGATATCAAAAGATGGCTTGCCTGATTGCCTTGAGGTGACTGCGTGGAGCCAAGACGCATTAGGCAATCAAGAAGAGATCATGGGAATTCGGCACAAAACGCTTGAGGTTGAAGGGGTGCAGTTCCACCCAGAGTCGATCCTGACCGAAGCAGGTCATGCGTTATTAGCAAACTTTTTAACTCGATAGGAGAAGCTGGTGAATATTCAGCAAGCAATTTCAGCGGTTATTGAGCACCAAAACCTAACCGCAGAAGAGATGCGGATCGTAATGCAAGACATTATGACAGGACAAGCGACACCGGCACAGATTGGCGGATTCCTTGTGGCACTGCGCATGAAAGGTGAAACCGTCGAGGAAATAACGGCCGCCGCAGAAGTCATGCGCGAGCTGTCTAGCAAAGTCACCCTAAATCTAGAACACCTTGTTGATACCTGTGGCACAGGTGGCGACAGCAGCCATTTATTTAATGTTTCTACGGCATCGACTTTTGTGGTTGCCGCGGCGGGCGGTAAGGTAGCAAAACACGGTGGACGCTCTGTGTCATCGAAGTCTGGTAGCGCTGATGTGCTTGAGCAGGCAGGCATTTATTTGGGACTCACCAACGAGCAAGTCTGCCGATGCATCGAAGAAATTGGCATTGGCTTTATGTTTGCTCCCAATCATCATGCGGCTATGAAACATGCGGTTGGCCCTCGTAAAGAAATGGCGACACGCACGATTTTTAACCTTCTTGGTCCACTGACCAACCCTGCTAACGCCAAGCGTCAAGTCATGGGTGTGTTTGATAAAAAGTGGTTACGACCGATCGCAGAAGTGCTCAAAGCACTGGGTAGTGAACATGTTATGGTGGTTCACTCTGAAGATGGCTTAGATGAAATCAGTATCGCGGCCCCCACTCATGTGGCAGAACTGAAAAATGGCGAGATCGTGGAATATCAAATATCCCCAGAAGACTTTGGTATTCCCATCCAATCCATCGAGACCATACAAGCTTTTGATGCTAGCCAGAGTTTAGAGTTAATTAAAACTGCTCTTGAAGGCAAGGGGAAAATCAACCCAGCTCGTGATATTGTGGCATTAAACGCGGGCGCTGCCATTTATGTGTCTGGTATTGCGGATACCTTGGCCGAGGGCGTTATCATAGCGGAAGACGTTATTGGTGGCGGTACCGCTAAGCTAAAAATCTCTGAGATGGCCAGTTTTACTCGTTGCTTTATGAGCCCAGAGTCACTTTAATCATAGCCAGATTAAAAACGCTTAAAGTAACAACAGCCACTCCAGAACAGGAGCAAAAGTCGGATGCAAGTTGAAACACCAACCATTTTAAAGAAAATAGTGGCCCGTAAGCACGAAGAAATCGCAGAGCGAAGAGCGCACACGCCCTATGCCAATATGGAAATGGCGGCTTCCGTTGCCAATGTACACAATGCACCTCGTGGCTTTGCTAAAGCACTGAGACACCAGGTAGCAATTGGCCATGCGGCGGTGATTGCTGAAATCAAACAAGCGTCTCCAAGCAAAGGCATATTAAGAGATCCGTTTTTGCCTGCCGATATCGCCAGATCTTATCAACAAGGAGGCGCGGCTTGCTTATCTGTGCTCACAGATCGTGACTTTTTCCAAGGCCATGAAGACTTTTTAATAGAAGCGCGAAACGCCTGTAAGCTGCCAGTAATTCGCAAAGACTTTATTGTCGATGAATATCAAGTTCTGGAAGCCAGAGCAATTGGCGCGGATTGCATTTTATTGATTGCCGCCTGCCTAGGAGGCAAACAGCTTCGCGCCTTAGAAGCCTTGGCCCAAGACCTTGGCATGGATGTTCTAGTTGAAGTTCATAATCGACCAGAGTTAGAGTTGGCGTTGGAATTTTCTCAGAGCGAATTACTGGGTATCA
>CAZBUC010000464.1:0-1954 GCA_964494965.1 uncultured Maribrevibacterium sp. | reverse complement strand
ATCCAGTACCAAAAGCTTTGGTGGTTGGCTAAAGCGCTATAAACATGAAAGCTTATCCGTAAAAGGCGACATGACGTTTGCTATTTACCTGCCACCACAAGCTGAAACGCAAAACGTCCCTGTTTTGTATTGGTTATCCGGCCTGACGTGCACCGACGAAAACTTCACCCAAAAAGCGGGCGCTTTTCGTAAAGCCGCTGAGTTAGGTTTAGCGATTGTTTGTCCAGACACTAGCCCACGCGGCACAGACTATCCGAATGAACATGAAAGCTACGACTTTGGTTCGGGGGCGGGCTTTTATGTCAACGCCACGGTGGAACCTTATTCGAACACCTATCACATGTACGATTACGTAGTGCAAGAACTGCCGCACTTGATAGAAGCGAACTTTCCAGTCACCGATAAGCGTTCTATTTCTGGTCACTCAATGGGCGGGCATGGCGCCTTGATTTGTGCATTGAAGAACCCAGGTAAATATCAATCTGTCTCGGCCTTTGCGCCCATTGTTAACCCAACCCAGTGTCCTTGGGGGCAAAAAGCCTTTACCGGATACTTGGGGGAAGACAAAGACACTTGGAACGAATGGGATGCTACTCTACTGATAGAGAAAGCAAGTGAGCGCTTACCCTTGTTTATCGATCAAGGCGAAGCCGACAACTTTTTAGTGGAACAACTCAAACCAGAAGCTCTAGAAGCCGCTTGTGAAAAAGCCGGACACCCGATCACGTTACGCCGTCAACCGGGCTACGACCACAGCTACTTTTTCATCGCCAGCTTCATTGATGAGCATCTAGAACATCATTCCAGAGCCTTGGGTTAGAGGTTCGGAGAGGTTTGGGGTCAGATCAAAAACAGAATTCTAAGCTTTATCAGGGTTAACTATTTCTTGATCTGACCCCAATATCTCTCAATATCTCTTATTTTTACAAGCTCGTGCTTTTCCCTAGAGCAAAATTATAAACTGCTGTTATAGTTTACTAATATGTACTCAAGGAAAGGCTATGTTAGCACCTAAGAAAAGTCACAATGAAGCGGAAAGGTTACATGCTTTACGGGCTCTCAGAATTTTGGACACATCCCGTGAAGAGCGTTTTGATCGTGTTACTCGGATGGCCAAGCAGGTGTTTAATGTCCCTATCGCCTTAGTCAGCTTTGTTGATGAAAATCGTCAATGGTTTAAGTCCAATGAAGGTCTTGAGGTCGCTGAAACGACGAGAGAAGTCTCTTTTTGTGGGCACGCTATCCATCAAGATGACCTCATGATTGTTTCTGACACGAAAGAAGACCCTCGTTTTTTCGATAACCCATTAGTGCTCGACTATCCCCATGTGCGTTTTTATGCGGGCTTTCCTTTGAAGCTACGTCCTGGGGTGAATATCGGTACCTTGTGTCTTTTAGACACCAAGCCCAGAGTGCTGGCCGCTAAAGATCAGCAATTATTGCAAGACTTTGGTGCCATGATTGAGCAAGAAATTCGTTCAATGCAATGGGCAACATCGGACGAACTGACCTTGGTGTATTGTCGTCGTGGCTTTTTTACCTTGGCAGAACATGCGCGGGAAATGTGTATAAAAGAAAGTTTATCCATGGCCTTTGTATTTATGGATTTAGACGGATTTAAGCGTCTGAACGACCAATATGGCCACCAAGAAGGCGACTTTGCCTTAATGCAATTTGCTGCCGTGATGCAAAAAACTTTCAGAGACGAAGACATTGTGGGGCGTTTTGGTGGCGATGAATTTATTGTCATGCTCTATAACACCGAGCAGGAAGTCATTCAAACGCTACTCGATCAATTTGACGATGCCCTGCTTGCTGTCAATCAAGAAGTGAATAAACCCTATCAAATTGAATTTAGTGCCGGCGTCGCCGTATTTCCTCCAGGCACATTAAAAAGCCTAGACGAGATGATTGTCGAGGCTGACACCGCCATGTATGAACGTAAATGCAAAAA
>CAZBUC010000463.1:0-1956 GCA_964494965.1 uncultured Maribrevibacterium sp. | reverse complement strand
GAGTTTCGAACCCGCTTTTTCACCGGCAACTAAGCAGTCTGTTTTCGCCGATACAGACCCGCTGACTTTAGCACCTAATGCCTGCAATTTATCCTTTACTTGATCACGACTAAATTGACTTAAAGAACCGGTTACCACGTAGGTTTTGCCAGAAAGCGGCAATTCATCCGTTGACACTGGCTGCTTTTTCTCCCAGACAACCCCAGCCGCTAGCAGACCATTGATGGTTTCTCGATTCAATTCTTGATCGAAAAACAAACGCACGTGTTGCGCAACGATAGGCCCCACATCCTCTACTTCTACCAAAGTATCTTGATCGGCCGCCATTAAATCCTCCAGCGCCGTGAAGTAAGTTGTTAAGGCGCGAGCCGTCGCTTCGCCTACCTCACGAATGCCTAACGAGTAAATAAAGCGGTTAAACTGTGTATTCTTTGCCGTCTCAATGGAGGCAAGCAGCTTCTCGACAGACTTTTGCCCCATGCGCTCCATCGCTAATAAGCTGTCTTTCTTCTCACTGAGAGTAAAAATATCCACCGGCGTTTTAACCAATTCTTGATCCACCAGCTGCTCAATCAACTTATCGCCCAAACCATCAATGTCCATGGCTTTACGGGAAACAAAATGCTTTAGGGATTCTTTTAGCTGCGCCCCACACACTAAACCGCCAGTACAGCGAATCACAGCCTCGCCTGCCACTTGTTCTAAGTCGGAACCACACACAGGACAGGTTTCGGGAAACACTACCTCTGTTGCGTCAGCGGAGCGTTTGTCTAACACGACCTGAACGACTTTGGGTATCACGTCGCCTGCTCGATGAACAATCACATAATCGTTCACTTTGACACCCAAACGCGCTATCTCATCTTTATTGTGCAAGGTGGCATTAGAAACAGTCACCCCACCGACAAACACAGGTTCCAATCGTGCAACAGGGGTAATCGCCCCGGTGCGTCCCACTTGAAAGTCCACTCCGAGTACTCGAGTCATTTCCTCTTGCGCAGGAAACTTCCTAGCAATCGCCCACCGTGGCGCTCGAGCAATAAAACCTAATTGGTTCTGTAACGCTATTTGATCCACTTTGTAAACAATACCATCAATGTCGTATGACAAATCAGCACGCTTTTCATTCAGCATCTCATAGTATTCAATACAGCCTTGCGCCCCTTCTGCTGTTGCCATCAGATCATTGGTACGAAAGCCCCACTCGTTTAACTGCAGCAACCCCTCGTAATGGCTTTTAGGCTGATCCCAACCTTCCACATAGCCAATCGAATAGGCACACATCACTAAAGGACGAGTCGCGGTAATCTTAGGGTCAAGCTGGCGTAAACTGCCTGCTGCGGCATTACGAGGGTTCACAAAGGTTTTCTCACCTTGCGCCATGGCCAAAGCATTCAGCTTTTCAAAGCCCTGTTTCGGCATATAGATTTCACCGCGCACCTCTAGAACAGAAGGCGGTGTTTGCGTGCGTAACTTCAGTGGCACAGAATAAATGGTTTTAATATTTGACGTAATGTCTTCACCAGACAAACCATCACCACGAGTCACACCTCGAACTAAACGGCCATTTTCATAACGTAAACTAATCGCCAAACCATCTAATTTAGGCTCACAGCAATAGGTAATAGACGCCACTTTGAGCAGTTTACGAATACGCTGATCGAAATCTGACAAGGACTCATTGTCAAAAGCATTGTCCAAAGACAACATGGGCACAGTATGAGCGACATTGGCAAAACCGCTGTCGGGCTTTTCACCGACACGCTGAGTGGGAGAATCCGCTTGAATCCAATCTGGGTGTTTGGCTTCTATATCCTGAAGCTGGCGATAATCACGGTCATATACTGCATCAGGAACGATGGGGTCGTCCTTTACATGATAAGCATAGCTGTAATCGTTAAGTTGCTGAATCAACTCCAGCATCTGCTGATGCGTCATGTTTGTCTCTTGGCTCAT
>CAZBUC010000462.1:0-1977 GCA_964494965.1 uncultured Maribrevibacterium sp. | reverse complement strand
AAAATTTTGACGATATCAGCGCGGCTGCGCGGCTCATCATTGAAGGCTTGGGTTAAACGTTCAAACCAAGATTTTTGTTGATCGTTGGATAAACTCGATCGGTCGTCACTCATTGGGGTATTAGCCCACTCTTTAATCAAATAAGGGTCGGAAATCGACATGGAAGCCAATAGACTGGTTTCTAGTGATTCCATTTCGTCTGCTTCATCGTCATTTATATGATCATAGCCACGTAAATGCAAGATGCCATGAATCGTCATGTGCGCCCAGTGATGAAATAACGGTTTTTCTTGTTCTTCTGCTTCTTTGGCAACAATTTGAGCACAAATCACTAGATCACCTAACAAAGGTAGCTCGAGTCCTGGTGGTGCTTCAAATGGAAAGGATAAGACATTCGTTGGTTTGTCTTTGCCGCGGTATTCGTGATTTAACGCATGACTCTCTTCTTCATCAACGATGCGTATGGTCACTTCAAACTCTTCATCACAATCGGGCAAGGCTTTTTCTACCCAAAGCCTAAAATCGGCTTCAGTTGGCAGCTGTTCTGTATTTTGCGTTGCGATTTGTAGATCGAGTTCTAAATGCGCCATTATGAGTTACCTGCAGTGTGTTCAGCTTGTGCGTTGAGACGCGCTTCTGTTCGAGCTTTTTTCTCTTCTTCCACTTCGATATCAAACTTATCATAGGCTTCTACGATACGCTGAACAAGCGGATGACGAACCACGTCAGACGAGCTAAATAAGGTCATGCTAATGCCGCTTACGTCTTTTAAAACGTGCATAGCTTGCGCTAATCCAGATGTGGTGCCGCGAGGCAAATCGACCTGTGTCGTGTCGCCAGTAATAACGGCCGTTGAGCCAAAGCCAATCCGCGTCAAAAACATTTTCATCTGCTCGCGTGTGGTGTTTTGGCTTTCATCTAGAATGATGAAGGCATTGTTTAAGGTACGGCCACGCATAAAGGCAAGCGGAGCAATTTCTATGACGTTTTTTTCGATCAGCTTATCAACCAGCTCAAAGCCCAGCATTTCGTACAAAGCATCATAAAGTGGGCGTAAGTATGGGTCGATTTTTTGCGACAAATCGCCAGGCAAAAAGCCCAGCTTTTCGCCTGCTTCAACCGCAGGGCGAACTAACATGATACGCTCAACACGATCGGCTTCTAGCGCTTCAACCGCGCACGCAACAGCCAGATAAGTTTTACCTGTACCGGCCGGTCCGATACCGAAGTTGATGTCGTGCTTGCGAATTTGTTTAACATAGCCTTGTTGGTTTTTGCCTTTGGGTTTAATAAAGGCTTTGCGAGTTTTGATAACCAACTGATCGCCTTTGTCTCTTTTACTGCTAGAAAGCGATTCAACCGCCGACTCTTGCAGGTAAAGATGAATGGTCTCGGGAGTAATTTCCGTATTGGCCAAGGCTTCGCGGTAGAGATTCAACAGCAAGGTTTTGGTTGCCGCCACATGTTCAGAGTCTTCTCCTGAAATATCGAAGAGTTCTGCGCGATACTTGATGGAAACATCCAGTCTTTTTTCTATTAGCTTGATGTTTTCATCTAATTGGCCACATAGAGCCGCCAAAGCCTTGGCTTCGGCGGGGGCTAAACGAATTTGTTGAGTTGTCTGTGTAATTTCCAAGATCTACCTTTGATTTTTAAAGTGCATTTTTATTGCAATACAAAGTCGGTATCGAGTTCTGAGCCGACTAACTCACCTAATAGGGAATTAGGGTAGGCGTCAGTGATGACGACATCAGCGAATTTGCCGATTAACTGCGGATCAAATGCACGGAAATTGACGATCCGATTATTTTCAGTTCGGCCTTGAAGTTGTCCAGGGTCGCGAGGTGAATAGCCACTGATCAAAATGCGCTGTACTTCGCCAACCATGGATAAGCTAATATCATAGGCCTGCTGGCTAATGCGTCGCTGCAAAATGGATAAGCGCTCTTTTTTCACGTCTTCCGGCGTGTCATCTTC
>CAZBUC010000461.1:0-1977 GCA_964494965.1 uncultured Maribrevibacterium sp. | reverse complement strand
GACCAGCTTGCTCAGAATGAGAAATAATGGCGGCCAGCTTCTTTTCATAGGACAGTTTTAGATACTCACGTAAGAAACCTACACCGAAAACACCACCCACGGCAATGTGCGTCGAGCTAACCGGTAAACCAAGCTGAGAGGCGATAATAACGGTGATCGCAGCCGCCATGGCAATACAAAACGCTCTTGATCTGTCTAGTTCGGTGATTTCTGACCCAACTGTTTTGATCAATTTTGGTCCAAACAAGGCCAAACCAACAGCAATACCAAGCCCCCCCAAAAGAAGAATCCAAATAGGAATGGCCGCTCTTCCGGCAACGGTCCCAGTTAACAAGGCTTCATTAATCGCCGCTAATGGCCCTATCGCGTTGGCCACATCATTGGCTCCGTGGGCAAAGCTTAATAATGCCGCCGCGACAATCAAGGGTATGGTAAACAAGCTGTTCACCGAATCTTTACTGTTTGATAAGGTTGAAGCGGCTTTCTCAACTAGAGGACGGACAATAAAATACACAGTCAAGGCGATGGCAAAACCTATCAAGAGGGCTGTGGTAAACTCTAATTTCCAAAGTTTACTGAGTCCTTTCAATATCAAGTAGGTAGAAAAAGACCAAATCATCACCGCCACAAGAATGGGAACCACTTTTTTAGCTGCTTCGATCATGTCGTTTTTGTAGGTGATGTTGCGTTTAATGTACATCAAAAACAACGCAGCGATCACACCGCCCATGACAGGAGAAATCACCCAGCTGGCAACGATAGCAATCATCTTATCCCAGTTAGCAATGTCCCAACCACCCGCGGCAATGCCAGCTCCTAACACACCACCCACAATCGAATGAGTAGTCGAAACGGGAGCACCTAAATACGTCGCTATGTTGAGCCAAATAGCTCCGGCTAATAACGCTGCCATCATGACCCAAATAAAGGTTTCTGCATCGCCAATAGCGTTTGGATTGATGATACCGTTTTTAATGGTACCGACAACGCTACCCCCTGCAATCAAAGCCCCTGCCGCTTCAAACACAGCCGCAATCAGAATCGCGCTGGTCAAAGACATGGCTTTGGAGCCAACAGCTGGGCCAACGTTATTGGCCACGTCGTTAGCGCCGATATTCACGGCCATGTAGGCACCTATCGCCGCCGCAATCACTAAAATCGATAGGTTGGAAACGCCAACGCCATTGTGGGAAGCATAAAAACCCGCGGCGCAAATAAAGGCCAACGCAATTAATACACGAATAAATTCATTGCCACTAAAAATAGTGGACTCTTCTTTTGCAGACTGTTTAAGATCCATAAGGGCTCTGTTTTTGGTAATTAATCTGTGTCAGACCGCTGAATGAAAGGCTTACCTTAACAATATTCAGCCATGCGCTTATCCCAGCGCATGGGTATTATCTGACGCTCAACTCGTCCTGTCATATTTCTGTAAACTATCAAATCGGCGCCATTCTACACGGAGCTTACTGACTAATAAACCCTTGCATACGGCAATCTTGAAGCACAAACCGACAGACAAAAAAAAGCACCTCGAAAGGCGCTTGTGACAAAAATACGACATTTATGTGAATCTTTTGTTACAACGAAGTGCTTTTGTTGTTTTTTCCTCTTTTTTTGCATTACCTGAACTTTTGACACTCACCTGCTATTTTTAGTTTTTACCTTCACGGTTAACATTCAATAACGTTGACGGCCAAACCGCCTCGTGAAGTCTCTTTGTATTTATCGTTCATGTCTCGTCCAGTATCTCGCATGGTTCGAATCACTTTGTCGAGGGAGACAAAGTGGGTACCATCGCCTCGAAGGGCCATGCTGGCCGAGTTAATGGCCTTCATCGACGCCATGGCATTACGTTCAATACACGGCACCTGAACCAAACCGCCGATTGGATCGCAGGTTAGACCTAAGTTGTGTTCCATACCAATCTCGGCGGCGTTTTCGATTTGTTCTGGCGTGCCCCCTGTCGCAGCCGCC
>CAZBUC010000460.1:0-1981 GCA_964494965.1 uncultured Maribrevibacterium sp. | reverse complement strand
ATCTCGTTCGCTGAAATAGCTCCGTAGTTTTCCGACCACAACAATGATGACGGGGAAGTTCTGGCTAAAACCCTGAGTCCCCATCGGAATGGAGGCTATTTCCTCCACAATACCAGGCTCATCAAAAATATGAAACTCAAACGGCTGGCGATTGCAAGCACTCGGTGAAAGCGATGCCACAGTGATTGCCTTGTCTATCAGTTCTCGTGGTACCTGCTTTTGTTCATACCAACGCACCGAGCGCCGCCATTGGTTTAATGCTAAAAAATCTTCGTAAGTAATAGCCGGTTGTTGACTGAAATCCCGTTTATAAGGTACACATGCCTGATTATCGCCAGCCCATTTAGGCAGATCATTAAATTTACCCTTCAACTTGTCTAATAGTGGATGGCTTCCTACAATCGAAAAGTATTGTGTCAGAACGTCAAACGCCCATTGCATTTCCTTAGCGTCCATGCCAGCATCACCGGCTACAAGTGACTGCTCATAGCAATTGATGGTTGCTTCGATATAATCCAGAGCGAAAATATCTCGTCGGGGACGCATTAACATCCCTTTTTCCAGCATGTGGATGTTGCGGCGCAATAAATAACTCGTTCTTTGCAAGTTGGTCAGTTCCTCGATGTATTTTAAGCGGCCGTATATGACGCCTCGGTGTTCTCTTCTAAAAGCAGCAGAAAACAAGGTGTAATACAGTGAACTTGAAAGCTCTGATTTGGCTAGCAGGCGAAACATTTGATAAACAAGCCCATTCTGCCATTGACGAATTTTTAGGGTGAGATGGAGGGGGATTATTCGTTTGAGCAATTTTTTCATCATTCACTCCGGGCAATGATCATCAGCATAACAGAAGTATCTAGCACTATATTGCATAATACCGTAATTGCTAATTTGCTGTCGCTTGTGTTTGCCACAAGGCAATAAGCGATGCCTGAACTTTGATAAAGAAGCCATCATTGGTGCGCGCTCGCAAACGGTTAATACCCATACTCTCCAATTGACTATTAACCGTTTCAACACCTTTGCGATATTGTCGTAAATCATGTCATCCGCCCAATCATGCTGACTTTTCATGTTTTTCCGTCGGACAGGAATCAATCGGACACCTTCATGAGCGAGCATAGCCTCGGCATCAGCATCATTATAGGCCTTGTCACCATAAAGGGCTCAACCTTCCGGTAGTTCGTAAGACAATTCATAAATTGGCGTCAGGTCATGTAGTGCAGCAGGCAGCATGACAAAATTGACCGGCAAGCCGTTTGGGTCACAAATCAAGTGCAAGCGCCAGCCAAAAGACTTTTCGTCTTTGGCAGCGCAGTAACCACAAAACATACGGCCACGAACCTTACGACAACGGCGCGCGCGTTTCCGTTTGCAAACCGGAACGGGCATACTATCTAAGATAAATGCTGCACCCTGGCAACTCAATTCGAATAAGATGTTCAGACAAAGCTCAAAGGTATCCAAATGTGAATGCAACTGTCGATTGTAGCGAGATATGCTCAATCGCCTTTCCGCAGGGATATAGCCGGTTTGAGACAAGACAATCAAAGCACGTTCAAGATTGTTGTTAAAGTATCGAGCGGCTACGATGGCTACAAGTAGGATTTCTGCCGGAACCATTTTGGGCCGATATTTGGGATGACCCAAGAAATTGTGACAGATATCATCTAGAGTAACGTAGACACTTACGATAAAATGAACATCCATGATGGCCTCCTTTGGTAATTTGAAAGTGTGGTTACTTCCAATAATTACCAAGAGGCCATCAAATTAGCAATTACGGTTGCATAATGTCTTTGCCCTGTACTCGGAATGTGTCACGGTTTCTAGCCATGTCAAGTCTGCGTAAAGCGCCAGTTGTGCTTTTCGGTGAATCACCGCCCAAGTTTGTCGTAATAGGTTCAGCGGTGTTACTTCTGTGACCACCATATGCTGCCTAGTACCCAGACCAATCCCAAGAATATCCCTATCGCTCCCG
>CAZBUC010000459.1:0-2047 GCA_964494965.1 uncultured Maribrevibacterium sp. | reverse complement strand
GGCAAAGGCGTTCGTTCAGAATACGCACCGGCCTTTTTTGGCGAACTGTATCCGAGCATACAGCAAGTTAAAGGAGCTTTTGATCCAAGAAACCAATTGAATCCTGGCAAGATAGCCACGCCATTTGAACTTGGGGCAGACTTACTCAAAATTGATGCTGTGCCTTTGCGCGGTCAATTTGATCGCCAGATTCCGCTCGAAAACCGAGAGCAATTTAAAGAAGGCATGTATTGCAATGGCAACGGGGCTTGTTACAACTTTGATCCCAATGATGCCATGTGCCCTTCTTGGAAAGGCACACGAGACCGACGCCATTCACCAAAAGGGCGCGCCTCTTTAATGCGTGAATGGTTACGTGGCATGAGCGAACAAGGGGTCGATACAGTCAAAGCCAGTAAGCAAGCCAAAGACAGCCATTTTGTTTTTAGTTTCATCCCAAGACTTAGAAATACCTTGGCTAAACGTCGCGGCGAATACGATTTTTCCAACGAGGTTCATGAGTCCATGATGGGGTGTTTAGCCTGTAAGTCATGCGTTGGACAATGCCCTATCAAGGTTGATGTCCCGGAATTTCGAGCCAAATTTTTAGAGCTTTACTACAGTCGGTATTTGCGTCCAACGAAAGATTATTTAGTGGGCTCATTGGAGTTTATGATGCCGACCATGGCGGCGTTTCCAAGACCTTATAATTGGCTGGTTCGTCGACGTTGGATGAATCATTTCAGTAGCAAATACCTGGGCTTAGCCGATAACCCGACACTCAGCAAATTTAACCTTAAAAAAGAAATGTCGCGTCGCGGAATCCGTCTTGCTACGCCATTAGCCATAGAGGCATTGAGCCCTAAAGATCGCTCTCGTGCCGTCATAGTGGTGCAAGATGCCTTTACCAGTTATTTTGAAACAGAGTTGGTTTTAGATACCATGGAAGCATTAAGTCGCCTTGGTTTCCAGGCCTATCTTGCTCCTTATCTGCCGAATGGCAAACCCTTGCATGTCCATGGCTTTATGAAGGCGTTTAGTAAAACGGCTCGAAAAAATCTTGATATGCTGCAAAGTCTTTCCTTTTATGGATTACCCTTCATTGGTATCGATCCGTCAATGACACTGACTTATCGCTCTGAATACACCAAATCCTTTGGTGACATTAGACAAATACCCAAGGTTCAGCTGATGCAAGAATGGCTGATGAAAAAGCATGAACACCTAAAGAAACAACCTTTAATGGGGGATCAATCAACCTATCATCTGATGACTCACTGTACTGAAAAAACCAATGCAGCGACCTCTATTAAAGACTGGCAAGACGTGTATAAGATTCTTGGCCTTGAGCTCAAAGTAGAAAGCGTTGGTTGCTGTGGTATGGCAGGCACCTATGGACATGAAACAGCCAATAAAGCCACCTCTAAAACAATTTATGAGTTGTCTTGGAAAGAGAAAGTGGCTGAACCCGCTTTAGCCAACAAATTAGTCGCTACTGGCTACTCTTGTCGTAGCCAGGTAAAACGTTTCGACGACGTGGCAATTCCCCATCCGATGCAAGTGATTTTGAAGCATTTACGTGCTGCACAGTCAGAATAGAAACCGCCATAATGCTTAATATACATAAAGGAAATCTATGAATCACCAAAACCTGCTCCACGACAGCGCCGACGAACTTGGCCCCATCCGTGTATTTGATGATGGCCAATATCGCATTCTGTCCTTTGCAGAGGGTGATGAACAAAGTCGAGTCCGACTGTCAACGCCACACATTTTGCAACACGATTATACACAGGCCATGATGCTGCCTTTGTTATTTTGTGAACCTAAAAGGGTTTGTATTTTGGGACTTGGGGGAGGTGCTTTACTCAATGCTCTCTATCATACGGTACCTGCCGTACACATTACCGCCGTTGAATTACGCCAAGAAGTCATGGACGCGGCAGAGCTGTATTTCAAACTCCCCAGAGGCAAACGCATTCATCTAGAAGTCGCCAATGGCATTGACTATATGGCAACGGGCTTACCTAAAAAAGTCGATTTATTGATGACAGACCTGTACAACACG
>CAZBUC010000458.1:0-2054 GCA_964494965.1 uncultured Maribrevibacterium sp. | reverse complement strand
ACCGCAAAATTCGCCGGGAACTGGAACTTCACAGCCAAGTTCTGATCGAAAAGCCCGAGGTGATCGTATTGAACAAGGCGGACCTTGACCCCGAGGGGATCTTTTGTGAGGATGTCCGCCGGAGGCTGCCCAACCCCGATGCGCCGCTGCTGGTGATCAGCGCCGTCAGCGGGCAGGGCATAGACCAGCTTAACGATAAGCTCTGGAACATGGTAAAAGGAAAAGAGGATGAGCTGTAAAGCATCACCCTTGTATGGGCCCAAATATTGAAGAGATTGTAAAATGACAAATCGCGATGCGGATTATCTTACGGGGCTGGTTAATGAATTGCGAAAATCCGTTAAAGAAACACAATACGTTGAATTTAAGCGCAGTGAGGTAGACAAAGAGAAGATTGGAAGCTACTTATCGGCTTTGGCAAATTCGGCAGCTCTACAGGGCAAAGCGAATGGCTATTTGATTTGGGGCATAGACGACATTACTCATGAAATATGTGGTACGACGTTTGATCCTCGTTTACAAAGAGTGGGGAATGAAGAGTTGGAAAACTGGCTTCTGCAGAGGTTAAAGCCGAAAATTCATTTTCAGTTCTTTGCAGTTGAGATAGAAAGAAAACCCGTAGTCGTTTTAGAAATTCCTGCAGCGTATTTGCATCCGGTTGCTTTCGCCAATGAAGAGTATATTCGTGTGGGTTCATGCAGGCGAAAACTCAAGGATCTGCCTGAGAAGGAAAGGGAACTGTGGAAAATACTCGACAAGACTCCTTTTGAATCTCTCATTGCATTGGAAAATGTGGAGGGTTCTAATGTTCTTGAACTATTGGATTATCCCGGTTATTTTGAACGTCTCAAGCAACCGTTGCCGGATGGCCACAAGCCTATCCTGCATGCCCTGCATTCAGATAGAATGATAGTACCATGTCCTGCCGGCGGGTATAACATCACCAATTTGGGGGCGATTCTTTTTGCCAAGCAGTTGGATTCGTTTCCTCATCTTAAACGCAAAGCGGTGCGTGTAATTCGTTACAAAGACTCGGGACGTACTGAAACAATTAAAGAACAGGAAGGGAACAAAGGCTACGCAGCAGGTTTCGAAGGACTAATTGAGTATTTGACGGCGATGATGCCGACCAATGAGGTGATTGGAAAAGCGCTTCGTAAAGATGTCCCTATGTTTCAAGAGTTGGCTATTCGTGAATTAGTGGCCAATGCCCTGATCCATCAGGATTTCTTTGTAACCGGCACAGGTCCTAAAATTGAACTGTTTGAGGACCGCCTGGAAATCACAAACCCAGGCGTTCCTTTAATAGAGCCAAATCGGTTTTTGGGTAGTCCGCCAAGATCGCGAAATGAGGCATTGGCTTCTTTTATGAGGCGTATCGGAGTTTGTGAGGAACGCGGCAGTGGTATTGAGAAAGTCGTTTTGCAAACGGAGATATATCAGCTTCCTGCTCCCTTATTTGAGAAACCTGACGGTTTTACCAAAGCGGTCCTTTTTGCCCATCACGATTTTGAAGAAATGGACATGGAAGACCGCGTTCGCGCCTGTTATTTACACTGCTGCTTACAATATGTTCGCAGGAAGAAAATGAATAACGGTTCTCTTCGGGAACGCTTTGGGTTGCCGGTACAAAAAACAGCCATAGTAACGCGAGTTATCAACAGGGCAGTGGAGGCCGGACTGATTATGAATGCAAGTTTTTCCGAGTCACGACGGCATACATTTTATGTTCCATTCTGGAGCGGATCAGGTGAAAATAAATAGTCCGGCCATTATCGCCCATTTTCGTGGGAGCATGGAGGGGTCGCTATATATGCGAATTTCGGTCTTCGACTACAATATATAGTGGGTTGATTGTTTTCGTTCATTATCGCTACAGATGCACCGACTTTTAATAGTTAAGGAATAGTACATCAGAATACAAGGAAAAGACGATGAATTTGATCGCAATTGAAATAGGCAATAACAACATTAAGACAGCTTTTTATAAGAATGACCAGGAGGTTCTGCTCCGCTCGATCGAGGGGCTGTCGCCCGATTTTGAGCGGGACATG
>CAZBUC010000457.1:0-2054 GCA_964494965.1 uncultured Maribrevibacterium sp. | reverse complement strand
TAGCCATAGTGGGGCTATTGGAATCCATGATGACGGCGACCATTGTTGATGATTTGACCGACACCAAAAGTGACCGTAACCGTGAGTGTAAAGGTCAGGGCATTGCCAATATAGGCTCTGGTTTGCTAGGCGGTATGGCGGGTTGTGCGATGATAGGCCAGTCCATCATTAATGTGAAATCCGGTGGTCGAGGACGCTTATCCAGCTTTGCGGCAGGGGTGTTTCTGTTGATCATGGTGGTGTTCTTAGGCGAATGGCTAAAACAGATCCCAATGGCGGCACTGGTAGCGGTTATGATCATGGTGTCGATTGGTACCTTTTCTTGGAGTTCAATCAAGGATCTTAAAAAACACCCGTTATCAACCAATATCGTGATGATTGCTACTGTGGTTATTGTGGTGGCGACGCATAACTTGGCGATTGGTGTGTTTGTTGGTGTTCTATTGGCAACCTTGTTTTTTGCCAATAAAATTGGTCGCTTTATGGTGGTTAAATCTGAGCAGGGTGATGATGAATCCGTTCGTACATACCGTGTGGTTGGTCAGGTGTTTTTTGCTTCATCAGAGGCTTTTGTTGCGTCTTTTGATTTTAAAGAAGCCGTTGACAAAGTTGTCATCGATTTAACCAATGCGCATTTTTGGGATATTACTGCTGTTTCTTCATTAGATAGAGTGATTATTAAATTCCGCCGTGAAGGTGCAGAAGTCGAGTTAGTGGGTATGAACGCTGCTACGGAAACCGTAGTGGATAAATTTGCCGTACACAATGATCCGAAAGAAGTTGAAAAACTCATGGGCGGACACTAAGGAGACCAAGATGGAAAAAATAATAGCCTGTATTGATGGTTCAGTATTAGCCAATGATGTATGTAATGCTAGTGTTTGGGCGGCACAAAAACTCAATAAGCCATTGATGTTTTTGCATACTATTGAGAAACAACAGCAACATGGGGCAGATGACTTAACGGGTGTGATTGGTTTAGGTGCGCGCTCCGCTTTGTTGGCTGAAATGGCATCACTAGATGAGCAACGTGGAAAAGTGGCCTTGCAGTTAAGCAAGGGGATGCTCGAACACCTTGCACAATTGGCGCATGATCTAGGTTGTGAGTTAGTTGAACAGAAGCAACGTCATGGTGACTTTGTTGAAGCTTTAATAGAATTAGAAGATGATGCTCGCTTAATCGTCCTTGGCCGCTCAGGAGAAGGGCATCAACAAAACTTTAAAGCGCTTGGATCACATATTGAGCATCTGATTCGCCAAGTACATACGCCAGTACTGATTGCGACTAAAGGCTTTACAACACCAACTAACTTTATGCTGGCTTATGATGGCCGCGCTACGGCTGACAAGGCAGTAGAACGCATTATTTCTGGTGGTTTATTGCATGGCATGACTTGTCATCTGGTGACCATTAAAAATAATGAACCCAGCATAGAGCAAAAGTTTCAACAATCAGCACAGCGTCTACGTGAACAAGGATTCGATGTGAAAGCTGAGTTCATTGAAGGTGAGATCTTTAGTTCCTTAGCCGACTATAAAGCACGCAACAATATAGAGTTAATGGTGATGGGCGCGTTTGGCCACTCAAAAATTCGTCAATTCTTTTTAGGCAGTAACACGCTGCGCATGATTGAAAGCAGCCAAATACCACTGATTGTTTTAAGGTAATCTGTCTGTTGAGGACGAAGCTGAACTAAGTCAGTTTCGTCCTTTATAGTTTTATTATTAACGCAGTCAATTCATGTATCTAATCAATGAAACAAGTATAAATCGGAGTGTTCCTGCAGTTTTATACACCCACTATTTCCGATAAATGTTATTATCGGAAATAGTGGGTAAGACCGTTATTGCCGTGCTATGGCCTAATTTTAGGCTTTTATTGATTCTTTAAATCGTTCCAATAATTCAATCAGTGAATTGACCTGGTATGTGGGTCGAATCTCTTCTGTGTGTGTTTTGCTGTGGCGATTGAGCCAGCATGTATCGAAGCCAAAGTTGTTGCCACCTAGAATGTCCGATTCTAACGTGTCGCCCACCATCAATACCTGATTTTT
>CAZBUC010000456.1:0-2059 GCA_964494965.1 uncultured Maribrevibacterium sp. | reverse complement strand
CTACAAAAAGGTGAGCACAGTTTAAATGTTGGCCGTGGTGTCGACAGCTATAGTTTGATGCAACCGCTGGGTGTTTGCGCGGGTATCAGTCCATTTAATTTCCCCGCCATGGTGCCCATGTGGATGTTCCCTGTGTCCATTGCTTGCGGCAATACCTTTGTGATGAAGCCGTCTGAAAAAGACCCAAGTACCATTATGCGTCTTGCCGAATTGTTAAAAGAAGCCGGTTTACCAGACGGTGTGTTTAACGTGGTTAACGGTGATAAAGAATCGGTCGATGTTTTGTTGACTGACGAACGCATTCAAGCGGTGAGTTTTGTTGGCTCGACGCCCATCGCAGAATACATTTACGCTACGGCGAGTGCTCACGGCAAACGTGTTCAAGCGCTAGGTGGCGCAAAAAACCATATGTTGGTGATGCCTGATGCCGATCCAAATCAAGTGGTGAATTCGCTAATGGGCGCGGCTTACGGCTCCGCTGGAGAGCGTTGTATGGCGATTTCAGTGGCTGTGTGTGTTGGTGATGACGTCGCTGATAATCTAATTACCAAGTTGAAAACAGAAATTTCCACCATGACAGTTGGGCCAGGTTTGTACAAGCAATTTGGCATTGCAGAAGAACCACATATGGGGCCGCTAATTAGTAAAGAACATGCGCAAAAGGTGCGTGATTATATTACTTCTGGGGTTGAACAGGGCGCCACCTTGGTCGTTGATGGTCGTGATTTTGTGCGTAAAAACCACGAGCAAGGTTACTTTGTCGGACCAACCTTATTTGATCAGGTTAAAGCGGGCATGCGCATTTATGACGAAGAGATTTTTGGGCCGGTTTTGTGTGTGGTGCGAGTGGCTTCCTATGAAGAAGGTTTAGCACTTATCAATCAGCATGAATACGGCAACGGCACGGCGATTTTTACTCGCGACGGAGATACGGCGCGCCAGTTTACCGAGAAAGTTCAAGTGGGCATGGTTGGCGTAAATGTGCCGATTCCAGTACCGATGGCGTTCCACAGTTTTGGTGGTTGGAAGCGTTCTTTGTTTGGACCTTTGCACATGCATGGACCGGACGGTGTGCGTTTTTACACTCGCATGAAAACCATTACCGCGCGCTGGCCAACGGGGTTACGTGCCGGTGCTGAGTTCTCAATGCCAACCATGAAATAAGTGATTTCGAGGTTTTTAATATGTCACATCTTTTAAGTAAAAGAAGCCAGCAAGCAGGGCAGTCACGGACTCAATTAGTGACACCTAAAAGTGCCAATTGGCGTTATGTTGGCTTTGAAGCCCATCAGCTAAAAGCGGGTGAATCCGTTACGATTCAAACCGGAACCGATGAAGTCTGCGCGGTGATTTTATCAGGCAAAGCCAATGCCAATACCAAGCAGGAAGCGTGGCAGAACATTGGTGATCGCATGAGTGTGTTTGAGCAAAAAGCGCCCTATGCAGTGTATTCGCCAGCGCAAGATGATATTTGCATTCAAGCCATTACCGACGTGGAGGTGGCCTTTTGTAAAGCACCGGGCAAAGGTGGATTTCCAGCAAAATTAATCACCCCTGAGCAATGCCAATATGAAACTCGTGGCGTCAGCAGCAACACCCGCCATGTGTGCAATATCTTATTTGGTAACGAACCTGCTGACAGCTTGCTAGTCTGTGAAGTCATCACGCCAAGCGGTGGTTGGTCTAGCTATCCGCCCCATAAGCATGATACCGATGCCGCGCCTGCGGAAACTCAGTTGGAAGAAACTTATTATCACAAGATTGACCCGCCACAAGGCTTTGCCTTTCAGCGTGTGTATACCGACGACAGAAGCATTGATGAAACCATGGCCGTGGAAGACGGGGATTTAGTCATGGTGCCAGAGGGCTATCATCCAGTTGGCGTACCACACGGTTATCAATCCTATTATTTGAACGTCATGGCAGGGCCAAGTCGGAATTGGATTTTTCATAATGATCCGGATCATGAGTGGATTATTGAACGAGACAAGAAAGCTTAAAAAATTGGATATTTTCATTAATAAAAACAACAGCTGCTATCGAAAGATTTGTTGGTAAC
>CAZBUC010000455.1:0-2062 GCA_964494965.1 uncultured Maribrevibacterium sp. | reverse complement strand
GTCGGTGATATCTAAATTAAATTGGCTGGCTTTGTTTAGCACATCGTAATAGGCGTTTTTGTCTTTCTCTATTATGGTCGACAAGCTGAGTAATGGCGGTCGGTTAAGGTCTTGAGCCAATGCCATTTCGGCAATCGCTCGCCCTACTCGACCGTTGCCATCGTCAAATGGGTGGATGGTTTCAAACCATAAATGCGCAATAGCTGAACGTATTGGCCCAGCAAGCACTATCTCTCTCTCTGCTTTTAAAGGGTGAGAGCGGTTAAACCAATCGAGAAATCGGTTTATTTCTGCGTCAACTTGCTGTGCTGGCGGCGCTTCGTAATGCACTTTCTCATAGCCAATTGGGCCTGAAACGATTTGCATAGGTTCTGTGGAATCTCGCCATTGACCGACTTTAAGGCTACGAGGCAGCAGACTGTTTTCTTGCTGCGGAAGGACTAATTGATGCCAATGAAACAAAGTGGCTTTTGTGAGTTCTCCAGCGAAGCTATTACGCACGTCAACCATCAACGCCGCCATGCCTTCTGCCCGCGGATCGGCGACTCGCGTTGGTGGATTACTCAAGCCTAAGAAGTTCTTGATAGAAGAGCGCACGTCTTCACGATCCAAACGCTCGCCTTCGATCTGGCTGGTGTTGATAGCTTCGCTCACCATGAGATCGATATAGGCATCGTACTGCAACGTTTTTTCAAGCTGGCCCATTCCGCCAGACAAACGACCAGCCTCTAATGCGTACTGATACAAAGCGTCTCGGCATTGAGTTTCGTCAAAGGTAAAGTTTGGCCAATCAGGATGTTGCCAGCTGTATTTCATAGTATGAGCCGATTAAGTGAATTATTCGGCTCAGTATAGCGCTATATTGTGAGCTGAATAAATCATTTATTCGGCTCACGGTTTTTTATTTAGTCGCCAGCGGAAATTATCAAGATACAACTCCCCTCTTTTCAGTGCTATTCTTTCGCTTAATCGAGGAGGACATAAAATGACTCAAGTAAACAGAAACATCGTTGAAGATGCCTTATCACTCTCAATGAACGAACGGGTAGAGCTTGTCGAAAAGCTACTTGAAAGCTTAGACGCACCGAATGCTGAGCTAAACGCTATTTGGGCACGAGAGGCAGATGCTCGGATTGAAGCATATGAAAAAAAACAGCTAAACTCCAAGCCCTTGTCTGAAGTGCTAAGTAAATATAAATGAACGTAGAATTTTTAGACATCGCCGAAAGGGAACTCGATGATGCCTTCAAATACTATGATGGTATTTATAAAGGCCTAGGATTGAGATTCATTGCTGAACTAGAGTCGTCGATAGAACGAATTAAATTACACCCAGATGCTTGGCAAAAAGCCAGCGCAGTTACGAACAAGTGCTTACTTAACCGATTCCCATATTCAATTATTTATCAAATTAAAGGCGACTTGTTACTGGTCGTTGCTATTGCCTCTAGCCACCAAAGACCTAACTACTGGGCTAATCGAACGAGTAGCTAGAACGAAAACAAAAACTCAATAGTGATATCTTAATTGAGCGATCAGAATTGCATCGTCTTGATATTTATAGATAATCCGATGCTCATCATTGATACGGCGAGACCAATAACTCGCAAGACCATGCTTTAAAGGTTCTGGTTTACCAATCCCCTCATAAGGTTCACGCTGAATATCTTTGATTAGTAAGTTTATTCGCTTTAATACTTTCTTATCTGAGCTTTGCCAATAAAGATACTGATCCCAAGCCGCGGTTGAAAACGTCAGCTTCACTCGATTAACGCTCTTTCAACACCCTTACCCGCTTCCAGTTCAGCAATAGACTCCAACAAAACTCTGGCATTCGCTGGCGAACGTAGCAAATAGGTAGTTTCTTGCATGGACTCATAATCTTCTAACGACATCATCACAACTGGGCTTTCGCTTTTGCGCGTAATAATAACTGGCGAGTGATCATCACAAACCTTAGCCATTGTCTTAGCCAAGTTAGCTCGGGCTGTTGTATAACTGATAGCATCCATCATTTATTTCCTGTACTTAATTCTGTACCACTGAGTATAAAGTAAACACC
>CAZBUC010000454.1:766-2074 GCA_964494965.1 uncultured Maribrevibacterium sp. | reverse complement strand
AGTGGCATCATCGATTAGCCTTGCTTTTAGATGATTTTCCAATAATACAGTCAGACAATAAGCGAACTATTGCCGACATTGGTGTTGTTGAGGGTTGGGATGCTTGGTGGACTGATGTAGACGAAAGCAAGCAATAAAAAACCCCCGCGTAATCTCAAAGAGACAAGAGGCAGGGGCCGTATTGCTAGTAATATTAAATTTGGCGACGGTAACAAGTCAAGCGATAATCTTTTTTAATATGAATCTGACAGATCGATTTATAATTGGATCAGGTGATGCTGGCTTGGATGGTAACATGGGAAAGAGAGGTTATGTTCGGCAACTTTGAGTAACGTAAAGTGTTAAAAAGTACAATCGTGAGCAATTAGAGGCTATTGTAGATTTACGGTAGTTAAGGAGATACAAAATGCTAATACCTAAAAAAGAAAAAGTGAAGTCGACGCCTTTTTCTGCTTTTTTTCGACATGCTAAGTCGGCAGAAAAACGCCAGTTTTTTGATCGGATCGCAAAAAAAGCGATTGAAGAGCAGCAACAGATGCTTGAAAAAGCTAAGAACATGCCGCAGTAAGTCGTTTTTATTGTTTGTACCAGAGCCGCTTGATAGCGGCTTTTTAGTTTGTAAAATCGATAATGTAAAGGCGGCTTTTATTGGCAAGAAGAGGCCTTGGGAAAGAAATTCGTTACTAAGAGCTAGAGCTCTTCGGTTTTAAATTCGCTGTAGCCTTCATAGTAGTAACTTACGTCAATGCCTTTCATAAATAACGCGCGGTCGTGGATTTTATCGGTTAAGGCTTGTTTGAGTAACACTTTAATTTCAATGTCTTTGACGACGCTGCGCTGCATGGAAGAAAGGTATTCGTCTTTATCGACGGCGTTCCAGTCTATTACCTGTTTGATTTCTTTTTTGAATATAAGGTCAAGCCAGATACGAGTGGCGCGACCGTTGCCTTCGCGAAATGGGTGGGCGATGTTCATCTCTACGTATTTTTCAACGATCTCATCGAAATTGCTCTGAGGCATGGCATCGATGTGTTTCAGCGAGGGCTCTAAATACATGAGGGGAGCAAAACGGAAGCCACCTTTGGCAATGTTGACCTCGCGAATCTTGCCAGCAAAGTGGTATATATCGTCAAACAAGTAGGCATGGATAAAGGCGAGACCTCTAAAGGTGCCAATCTCAACTTTTTCTATGTCATTGGAGTCAAACAGCTGCTTGGCTTTTTGCTTACTGATTTTTTCCTCTGCTTTCGCGAGTTCTATTTGATCAGTGATATTAAGAAAAGACAAGTTATTAATAAATTAATGGAA
>CAZBUC010000454.1:0-756 GCA_964494965.1 uncultured Maribrevibacterium sp. | reverse complement strand
TTTTCCAATAGCATGTTACATGCCCTCTGTTTTACGATGTCTGCTTCTGAACAACGGCTTTGAGTGTTTCACATCGAATAGCTGAAAATGATCGTTAATTCTACCGTAAACTCACCACTTGCTGCATCGTTTGTGTTTAAGGATTCTGACCCTGTTTGAGGCTTTGAAGTCATTACGATCAGAAATAATAAGAAAAGGATATTTGCTGTGTTGTGGTGTTGGTTTTGATTATTTTGTACTCATAGGCGAATGAATGGCTTTCTCTTCTGTAAATACTGAGAGATTGTGTATCAAGGTTTTTGGTCTCATAGTTTATCGAGAAGGCGTTGGATTTAAACTGAACGCCAGAATAGATGGGGAAGGTTGCAGAACGCGATAACTCTATGCTGGGTAAGCTGTAAAACATAAACTGAGACACATTGAAACCAGCGCCCAGCCCCGCACTGATCACTGGTTGTAATGTATCTGATTGCGTTCGATCTGCTCCAATTCTCAGTCTCCATGACGGAGTTCGCGTCACAAAATTCAGTGGAGTGACGGAGCGTATTTTGACCAAATCAAGGGATTTTACCTTAGCTGAGTCGTTTACTGCAGATATCTCTATTGCTCCCGCTGTGAGCTTGGATGAAAGATGGTGTTGAGATCGTTGCTCAAACTGGTCGAAATCGACCGCTGATAATCTAATGTTCATCGAATCTTTTGCAAACTTGATTTTTGCTGATGAGACAGAGAGTCCATCTAAATCCTTGTCGTCGG
>CAZBUC010000453.1:0-2078 GCA_964494965.1 uncultured Maribrevibacterium sp. | reverse complement strand
ATATCTACTTTGCCGATGTGATGCAGCATGAAGATGCATTTATCAGCAAGTGTGTAGAGGGCTTGGTATTGGCTTTCTTCAACCAGGGAGAGGTGTGTACTTGTCCTTCTCGTGCACTGATTCACGAATCCATCTATGACGACTTCATGGCGCTAGTGGTTGAGCGTATTAAGACCATCAAACGCGGCAACCCTCTTGATACTGACGTACAGGTAGGTGCTCAAGCTTCAAAAGAGCAGTTTGATAAGATCATGAGTTACATCGAGATTGGTAAGAACGAAGGCGCTGAATTGTTAATTGGTGGGGAAGTGGCATCGATTGATGGTTTGGACAAAGGCTTTTATGTGCAGCCAACCTTGTTTAAAGGTTCGAACACCATGCGTATCTTCCAAGAAGAAATTTTTGGTCCAGTGGTGAGTGTCACTACCTTTAAAGACGAAGCCGAAGCGCTTGCCATTGCCAACGACAGTGAGTTTGGTTTAGGTGCCGGCGTATGGACACGGGACACCAACTTAGCTTACCGCATGGGCCGTAATCTAGAAGCTGGCCGTGTATGGATGAACTGTTACCACCAGTATCCAGCGCACTCTGCCTTTGGGGGATACAAAAAATCGGGTGTTGGCCGTGAAACGCACAAAATCGCCCTAGAGCATTACCAGCAAACGAAAAACATGTTGGTGAGCTACGACATCAACCCACTGGGTTTTTTCTAAGCCGCTCAATGTAATAATCTAAAAAACTAACCACTAAAAAGCCAAACAGCCTTTGCTGTTTGGCTTTTTTATTGAGACACATTGTGTCTGTTAGTTATCTAGATCAGTTATCTAGGTCAGTGATTTAGGCCAGTTATTCAAATCCGTTACTCTCAAAACCTTATTACACAATCCCCTATTCTTATCGCGTCACAATTTTGCCTCTTATCGAACAAGCAGACGAGTTTTGATGTTTTTCTTTGTTTCCTATTGGAAACTTTTTGAAATAAGTGGTAGCTTCCTCGGTTAATGTGCGAACAACAAATGCACACTCAGAATTTGTCGGCAGAGGAAAAGGCGATGGCAATCAGTTTATTTGACCTATTTAAAATAGGAATTGGTCCTTCCAGTTCTCATACCGTTGGCCCTATGGTGGCGGCGAATCAGTTTGCCCATCAGTTAGACAATCGTGGCCTGTTACCTAAGGTTAAACGTATCAAAATAGATCTATATGGTTCTCTTGGAGCCACAGGCAAAGGACATGGTACTGGTTCTGCCGTATTGATGGGCTTAGAAGGAGAGTTGCCCGATCTCATTGATCCAAGCCGTGTAACAGAGCGCGTGGCGCAGATTGAGGCGACCGCTCAGCTGGCTTTGTTATCGACTCACGCCATCACGATGAATGTGGCAACCGACCTAATTTATCATCGTATTGATCGTTTGGATTTCCATGCTAACGGATTGGTGTTAGTGGCGTTTGATGATCATGAAAATGTTATCCATGACGCCACCTTTTACTCTGTTGGCGGTGGTTTTATAGTACAGGAGGACGAGTCCGGTAAGGTAGCCATTGTGGAAGACGACACGGAATTGCCCCATGTATTTCACAGTGCAGAAACCTTAATCAAACTGTGCCAAGAGCAGGGTAAGAGCATCGCGCAAATCATGCTTGAAAATGAAAAAACATGGCGCACTGAAGCAGAGATAAAGCAGGGGATATTGTCAATTTGGGCCGTGATGCGCGAGTGTGTCCAAGCGGGTATTCGCAATGAAGGCATCTTACCCGGTGGGCTCAAAGTAAAGCGCAGAGCGGCGAGCTTACATCGTGACCTCACCAGTAAGACTCGCATGGATATGATTACGCCATCGCTTGGTGCAATGGACTGGGTCAATCTCTACGCCTTAGCAGTCAATGAAGAAAATGCCGCAGGAGGACGAGTGGTGACGGCCCCCACCAATGGTGCAGCGGGTATTATTCCGGCTGTGCTGCATTATTACTGGGAGTTTTGTCCTCGTTCTTGTGAGGAGGGAGTGATCGACTTTTTCCTCACTGCCGCGGCCATCGGCTTGTTATTTAAAGAAAATGCGTCCATTTCTGGAGCCGAA
>CAZBUC010000452.1:0-2083 GCA_964494965.1 uncultured Maribrevibacterium sp. | reverse complement strand
ATCCTCAAACGCCAGTCACCGGTGGTTTTATTCTTGCTCTGGCGTTAGAAGCCGCAGGCTTTCCAAAAGGCTTATATCAGGTTCTGCCGGGTGGCGTTGAAGCAGGTGAAGCGCTTTGTACTGCGCCAGAAATTGGCATGGTGGCCTTTACTGGCTCGACGGCGGCAGGTCGAAAAGTTGGCGAAGCTTGTGGCCGTAATTTGAAAAAAGTGTCGCTTGAATTAGGCGGTAAAAGCTCATTGATTATCTTAGAGGACGCCGACTTAGATGTGGCGGCCAGTAATATCGCGTGGGGCGCGTATTTTCACCAAGGTCAAATTTGTATGGCATCAGGCCGTATCTTGGTACATGAAAGTATCGCCGATGCTTTGACAGCAAAAGTTGTTGAAAAAGCCCAGCATTTACCTGTGGGTGATCCTGTTTCTGGAACTGTGGCATTAGGGCCCTTGATTAATCAGCGTCAACTTGAAAAAGTGCATGCCATCGTGCAAGACACTGTCGCGGCTGGCGCTACGTTAGAAGCGGGCGGAACATATGACGGGCCTTTCTATGCCCCAACAGTATTGAGCAATGTCAAACCCGGTATGCGTTCTTTTGATGAAGAGATCTTTGGTCCAGTGGTGAATATTGTCACCTTTGAAAGCGATGCTGAAGCCGTTGAAATGGCGAACAACACCCAATATGGCCTAGCGGGTGCGGTGATTTCGAACGATCTCTCTCGTGCGCAACGCATCGGTGCTCAGTTGCATGTTGGTTTACTGCACATCAATGATCAGACCGTGAACGACGAATGCATCAACCCATTCGGTGGCTGTGGCGCGTCAGGCAATGGCAGCGCGGTGTGTGGACCGGCGGATTGGGATCTTTATACCCATTGGCAATGGGTAACAGTGAAACAATCTGCCACGCCTTATCCTTTTTGATTTGCCTTATTTTGAGCTCTTAGGTGGTTTGAAGCAAAAAGCCCCGTGTCGTCGACATGGGGCTTTTTGCTGTTAAGCTTGTTTTTGTGTGGCCAATATTTCTTCGATAGCGTTTTTAAACACATCGGCAGGTTGTCCGCCAGAAATGGCGTATTTGTTGTTGATAATGACCGTCGGCACTGAGGATATGCCATTGCGTTGCCATAGTGTTTCTTGTTCACGCACTTCCTCAGCAAAGTGTCCATTTTCCAAAATGCCTTTTGCGGCAGCGGGGTCTAGGTTCACACTGGCCGCAAGGTGCGCTAGGGTGCTGTAATCGTTGATGTTTTGATTGTGAGTGAAATGTGCTTTAAACAAAGCCGCTTTTAACTCAGCTTGCTTGCCCTCTAAGCCTGCCCAATGAAGTAGGCGATGGGCATCGAATGAGTTGCGTATGCGGCTTTCGTCTGTGAAGTTAAAATCGAAGTCGAGTTCTTTGCCGCGGGCTTGAATCATGGCGCGATTTTGTTCTGACTGCGCTTTGCTAATGCCGTATTTTTCGGTGATATGTTCGGTGAGGTCTTGACCTTCTGCCGGCATGTTTGGATTGAGTTCAAACGGCTGAAAGGTCACGGTCGCATCGACTGTGTCATTGAGCTGCTCAAGCGCTTTATTGAGATTGCCTAACCCCACCACGCACCAAGGGCACATGACGTCAGAGATGAATTGTATGTCTAATGAATCTTTCATGGCTATGTCCTCGATGTTTAATACTGACTATTCTTGTGGGCAGTGTCGGAAATTAAAAGCGTTTGACGAGAGAAAACAAGGCAGATGCATTTTGTTTACAGAATCTAAGCGATTGATAAGGTATCTAGACAAGGTTTTAAACAATAGCAAAGAAAAGCGGCTCATAATGATTTACGTGCCGCAGCTTTGGGGATCGGGAAAACCACCTGTTTGCTAGACAATGCCAGCATCAACGATAAAGTTTTGTCCCGCACAGGCGCGGCTGTCCTGAGAAGCAAGGAACAACGCCATGGCGACAATATCGTCCGGTTGAATGCGGAATTTAAGCGATTGCACATCGATAAATTCTTGGTCCAATTCTGGTGTTAGCCAGAGTGCTTTTTGGCGTTCTGTGACCACGGCTCCAGGAACAATCGAGTTAACGCGAATGC
>CAZBUC010000451.1:0-2091 GCA_964494965.1 uncultured Maribrevibacterium sp. | reverse complement strand
TTTGACGAAGTGGTTGTGTTGAAGGCTGAGGATATTAAGCCTCAAGTCACATGGGGAACGTCGCCAGAAATGGTGATCGCCATTGATGAGCCTATCCCTCGCGCCGAAGATCAAAAAGATCCAGTGAAAAAAGAAGGTTATGCACGTGCTTGGAAATACATGGGCCTTGAAGGTAAAACCATGTTATCCGATGTCATTCTAGACCGTGTTTTTATCGGTTCTTGTACTAACTCTCGCATTGAAGATTTACGCATCGCGGCGCAAGTTGTTAAAGGTCGTAAAGTCGCTTCAACACTTAAGCAAGCAATTGTGGTGCCTGGTTCTGGATTGGTAAAAGCACAAGCAGAAAAAGAAGGTTTGCATGAAATCTTTGAAGCCGCTGGGTTAGAATGGCGTGAGCCAGGTTGCTCTATGTGTTTGGCAATGAACGCTGACAAGCTAGGCGCTGGCGAACATTGTGCGTCTACTTCGAACCGTAACTTTGAAGGTCGTCAAGGCTTTGGTGGTCGCACGCATTTGGTTAGCCCTGCGATGGCAGCAGCGGCAGCGATTGCGGGTCACTTTGTTGATGTTAATGAGTTTGTGAAACACTAGGAGAGAAGAGCATGCGTCCTTTTACTAAACACACAGGTTTAGCCGCTCCTTTGGATTTGGCAAACGTTGATACGGACATGATTATTCCCAAGCAGTTCTTGAAATCCATCAAGCGAACTGGTTTTGGTAAAAATTTATTTGATGAGCTTCGTTACGAAGACGAAGGACAGCCAGATCAAGCGTGTGATGGTCGTCCATTGCGCCAAGATTTTGTACTCAACCAAGACCGTTACAAAGGTGCTAGCGTGTTGCTGGCGCGCCAGAACTTTGGTTGCGGCTCTAGCCGTGAGCACGCACCATGGGCCTTAGATGATTACGGTTTTCGTTCCATTATTGCGCCAAGCTTTGCCGATATTTTCTACAATAACTGCTTTAAAAATGGCTTGTTGCCTATCGTTCTACAGGCAGAAGAAGTGGACCAGTTATTCGCTGAAGTGGCGTTGCGTCAAGGTGCGCAAATTACGATAGACCTTGAAAATCAAACGGTTACTTCACCTTCGGGCGCGACGTTTGAATTTAATGTTGATAATTTCCGCAAGCATTGTCTATTGAATGGTTTAGACGATATTGGTTTGACGCTGCAGCAAGATGCCGCTATTCAGCGTTATGAAGAAAAACGAATGAAAGATGCGCCTTGGCTTTTCTTGCCACGCGGTCAATAAATAAAAGACTTAGCTTTTAAGGGTTTAAAATGACTAAAAATGTATTGGTATTGCCGGGTGATGGCATTGGTCCAGAAATCGTAGCGCAAGCGGTTCGAATATTGGATGCGGTCAATGAGAAGTTTTCATTAAATATTCAGCACGAAAGCGCTTTGGTTGGTGGTGCTGCTTATGATGAAACAGGGTCTCCTTTACCAGAAAGCACGTTAGCAAAAGCGAAAGCGGCCGATGCCATTTTACTTGGCGCAGTGGGTGGTCCTAAGTGGGATAAATTGGATATGTCGGTTCGCCCTGAAAAAGGCTTGCTTGGACTGCGTTCCAATCTTGATCTTTTTTCGAATCTTCGTCCTGCTATCTTGTACCCACAGTTGGCGGACGCGTCGAGCTTAAAGCCTGAAATCGTTGCGGGCTTGGATATTCTGATTGTTCGTGAACTAACGGGTGGTATTTATTTTGGCCAACCTCGTGGTATTCGTATTTTAGAAAACGGCGAACGCGAAGGCTTTAACACCTATGTTTATAACGAATCAGAAATTCGCCGTATTGGCCGCTCTGCTTTTGAAGCGGCTCGTCAACGTGGTAAGCGAGTCTGTTCAATCGACAAGTCTAACGTGCTGGAAGTAACGGTGCTTTGGAAAGAAGTCATGGAAGAAGTAGCCAAAGAGTATCCTGACGTCGAATTGACTCATATGCTAGTAGATAATGCGGCCATGCAGCTTGTTAGAGCACCAAAACAGTTTGATGTCATGGTTACTGGCAATATGTTTGGTGATATCCTTTCTGATGCGGCGGCCATGTTGACAGGTTCTATTGGTATGTTACCTTCTGCTTCTTT
>CAZBUC010000450.1:0-2093 GCA_964494965.1 uncultured Maribrevibacterium sp. | reverse complement strand
ATTTTGAACAAGATGCACCGGAATGTGCTCGACACTCAGCTGCTTCCACTGCAAGGCGATTCTGACTCGATAAGCCGCAGACGATCGCCAATAGCCGTATAACTTCATTATGACTTGTACTCAATAACTTGCTGATCAATGGCACCAAACAGGCTTTGCCCTTGCTCATCAAGCACTTCCATACGAATGGTGTCACCAAACTGCATAAACTGAGTAACCGGTTTGCCGTCACGAATGGTTTCTATCATGCGAATTTCAGCGATACAGCTGTAACCTACCCCACCTTCTTCTACAGTAGAACCGTGCTCGGTTCCTTGTTTGTTAGACACGGTGCCAGAACCAATTACAGCCCCTGCGCCTAAACGACGGGTTTTTGCCGCGTGAGCAATCAACTGACCAAAGTTAAAAGTCATGTCCACACCCGCGTTGGGTTTACCAAACAACTTACCGTTGTAAGTCGACAGCAATGGCAAATGCAACTTTCCCTCTTGCCAATGGTCACCCAGTTCTTCTGGAGTAACAGCGACCGGGCTGAAGCTAGACGAAGGCTTAGACTGGAAGAAGCCAAAGCCTTTGGCCAATTCGTTAGGGATCAAGCCGCGCAGTGACACATCGTTCACCAGCATCACCAAACGTATTTTGTTTAGGGCGTCCTCTGGCGTAATCGCCATAGGCACGTCGTCAGTAATGACCGCGATCTCCCCTTCAAAATCAATCCCATAGTCAGTACTGGACGCGACGATGGCATCACGAGGGCCGATAAAGTCGTCTGAGCCACCCTGATACATCAAGGGATCCGTCCAAAAACTGGGCGGCATTTCAGAGTGACGCGCCTTACGCACCAATTCAACATGGTTCACGTAAGCGCTGCCGTCTGCCCATTGGTAAGCACGAGGCAAAGGAGACTCGCATTGCGCTTGATCAAAGGCTTGCTCACCGTCCACAGCACCACGATTTAACGCGTCATAGACCACCTCAGCTTTCGGCGATAAGTCAGCCCAGTTGTCCAACAATTGCTGCAGGGTAGCGGCAATGTCAGGAACAGCAACACAGCGACTTAAATCTCGACTCACAACGACTAATTGACCATCACGGCGAGTATTTTTTAATGTGGCTAATTTCATCACAGTTCCTTAAGGCTTGGTTTTCCAGCTGTTAACGTAATCGGCATTTTCCGTGGTAAAGGCCGCTTCAGAAATCTCTAGTGCATCACGGGTGTCCAACATGACAGCGACTTCGTCGGTGAATTTTTTCTTGTATTCACGCCCGGCCGCAAACGCTTTAGGGTGAGGCCCATGCGTAAAACCCGCGGGATGAAAGGTGACCATGCCTTTTTCGATATTGTCACGGCTGAAGAAATCACCGGCGTGGTAAAACAACACCTCATCGTAGTCCACATTGTCATGATAAAACGGCACTTTTAATGCACCGGGATCGCTTTCGATAGGACGTGGCACAAAAGTACACACCACAAAACGTTGCGCCACAAAAGTGCTGTGCGCGGACGGTGGCAAATGGTATCTGTGACTCATCAAAGGCCGGATATCGCGCCAATTAATGCGCATCACCGTCAAATCCCCATGCCAACCCACCGCGTCTAGTGGATTGTAAGGGTAAGTGATGGTGGATACCTGACCATGGCGCTTTACTTCCACCTGCCAGCTTTGTTCTGAATACTGTGCTTGGAACGCCTCGTTGATCTTCGGCGTGTCCAGCATCGCAGGGTCAAAAATGGCGTGGTTGCCCACTAAGCCTTTGTCCGGCAGTTGGTAACTGTCGTTGGTGGCTTCGATCATCAGAATAGTCATATCGGACTTAGGTTCAAGTCGCCACATGGTCGAACGCGGAATCACCACGTAGTCACCATCGCGAATTTCCAAATGACCGTAATCACAGAACAAATCGGCGCTGCCCTCGTGAATAAACAGCAGCTCGTCGCCATCGGCGTTGCGCGCCAAGCGCTCCATACGATCACTGATTCGCCAAGTGCGCATCTTGCAATGGGCATTGGATAGCAGGTTAGGCACAGACCAAGGTGAAGGGCCTGCGTTATCGGTTAGGTTATTAAAGTCAAACAGACGGGGGCGCAATGG
>CAZBUC010000449.1:0-2094 GCA_964494965.1 uncultured Maribrevibacterium sp. | reverse complement strand
TTGATGACTTCTTCGAAATATCTTGCGTGTAGATGCTGCAACGCGTTTCACCGATGGCATGAGCGACATTCATAAGCAGGGTGCCAGAGCCCGCGGATGGGTCATAACAGCTCACGTTGCGCACGGTACCTTGCTGGTCTTCAGGCACCAAAATTGCGGCCATAATGCGTGCTACCGTATGAGGGGTGTAGTACTCCGCGTATTTACCGCCTGAGTTACTGTTGTAGTCTTTGATCAGGTATTCAAAGATGGTGGCGTAGAAATCAAACTTTTGGTTAAAGATACGCTCAAAACTGAAATCAATCAGTTTGTTGATGATCGCTTTACAGAATGCGTCACGCTTGGAAACGGTCACGTTCTCGCTGATGCGGGTAAACAGTTGTACTTTCTCGCCTGTGTCCGTCATTACCGCAAACACATCGTTATTGGTGATGGCGATGTCCATCAAGGTATCATCAAACAGCTGGGCAAACCCGGGCTTGTCTTGTTGGTTGAACAGGTGACTGATGAAATGATGTGGTTTAAGACGAGCAGTGTCAGCACCCATCTGGATCTGGAGCATCTCGAGATCCTCTTCACTCATTTCAATCAGCGCTTCTTCCCATTTTTTCGCGCTGGCGATTTTTTCGTCTATTTTCTTTGCTTCATAGGCGAACTTATCGTTCAGGAATTTATACAAAAAGACCTGAGTGATGATCTCAAATTCCCCGGTACTGTTGCCTAAGCCATTGGTTGCACAGATGCTTTTCAGGCTATCGATAAGGGCTTTTGTTTTTTCTCTAAATTCGAGTTCGACCATGGTTTGTGTACTGCCTTAATTGGTGTTCTTACCAGGATTGGCTACCTGTATTAAATTCTTTTAAATATTCTGCTACGACAAGGTGGTTTACATAACGAACCGCTTCCGCATTCAAGGGAATGCTCTGTTGTTTGATAAAGCGGTTATGAACCTTTGGTAGCAGATGCCGCTCAAAATAGCTTTCGTTATCGAGAACGGACGTGTTGTCGAGAACCTGGCTATCGGCGTCTTCTTTGACTCCGAGCAGGGCCTCAAAAATCTTTCTTTCAGAGTCAGTAATGTCGCGTCGTTCTTGTTGGCGCTCAAATAAACGCTTGTGTAAACGCGCATACTTGGTGTCACCTAGGTACTTCTGACGCAATTGGTTGTTCTGTCGGTTCAACTCTTTCACTCGTTGGTGAATTTTATTGAGTGCATCGATGTTGGCGACCATTTCATCTTGTGTTACTTCACTGAGATTCTTTTTCTTAAACAATCGCTCTAGTTCATCTTTCAGGTTGATGAATTTCGGGTCTTGTTGGTCAAAGTTACTTGCCAGTGCTTCGCGTGTTTGGCGCAGTGTATTCTTCAACTGGTCAGCCAAAACCAGCTCTTCTTCACCGATTTTAACGAACTTGAAGATGACATCTTCTAAGGCTCTGTGAAGCAGGTGTGTAGTGTCTGTACCTTGTTCAAGATCTTGCTTGAGGTTGAGCAAGTCCAAATGATTGCTGGTTTCGCGGTAAAGCACGTTTAGCTTGGCAAAATCCAGTTCATCAAGGAAGTCGTACTCACCTTGCAGGCGAATTAAGTTATACAGACTTCGTGCATCAGCTAGGGCATTTTTCAGTGCTAAGACAGTTTCTCTGTCTTGTATCTGGCTGATTTGATCACAGAAGGTCTCCATGTTGTCGATATCAAAGCGGAACAACACATCTTTAATGTGTTCTATCTCTTGTTTGATCTCTTCCTGTGATTTGAATAGCTTGGAGTAGCTTTCGATTTCGTCGCCCAGCTCAGATTGCAGCTCGTCAAAGTAAGCTTTGTTAGTCGCGTCAAACTCTTTGCGGATGTCTGCAAAATCAACCACATAGCCATAACGGAAGTCCTTATATGTGCGGTTGACGCGTGTCAGTGCTTGTAGCAAGTTATGTTTGCGGATCACGCGGCCAAGGTAGAGTTTCTTCAAGCGTTTAGCATCGAAGCCTGTGAGTAGCATGTTGTAAACAAACAGTAAGTCGATTTTTCCTGCTTTGAAATCTTCAACCCAATCTTTGCGTTCTTGTTTTGTGCCGACATCATGCAAAATCAGCGCA
>CAZBUC010000448.1:1362-2097 GCA_964494965.1 uncultured Maribrevibacterium sp. | reverse complement strand
AGATCAGATCGAAGCAGCTCGTTTGGATGGCGCTTATGGCTGGAAAATGTTGCGCTATGTCATCCTCCCTCAGCTTCGCCCCGCGACGTTTATTGCCGTTGTGGTCACCGTAATTGGTGCACTACGCAGTTTTGATTTGGTGGCGACCATGACCAGTGGTGGTCCGTTTGGTTCTTCCAGTGTCCTTGCCTACTTCATGTACGAACAGTCCATCTTTAACTATCGGGCAGGTTATGGCGCCGCGATAGCAACGGTTCTGTTTTTGATTATGAATATTTACATTGCCTACTTTTTGTGGCGCATGCTGAAGAGTGAGAAAGCCTAATGTTTCCAACGCCTATAGAAAAAAGATCATTACCTTTTAATCTGACTTACCGCGTGGCGATTTGGATTGCCTTATTGCTTTGGCTGTTGCCCTTGATTGCTGTGATGTTGACGTCAGCGCGTTCAACAGCCGATATCAATGCGGGTAATTATTGGGGAATACCCTCAGAGTGGATGTTGTTTGAGAATTACATGTTGGTGTTTACAGAAACACCGATGGTGCAGTACTTAATGAACTCCATCTTGATAACGTTGCCTGCGGTATTCGGCGCCGTCGCTTTGTCGACGCTGGCGGGTGCAACGTCGGCGGGAGCGGCGGCCGGGGCCGCCAGTGCGCGTGGTCGGCGCTGAACACTGGGAGCCGATGGGGCCGCGCGGCCTCGGGCTGCGGTTCACTCGCCCATGACCCGG
>CAZBUC010000448.1:0-1352 GCA_964494965.1 uncultured Maribrevibacterium sp. | reverse complement strand
ACGCTGGCGGGTTATGCCCTAGCCAAGTTTAAATTTCGCGGCAATGTGGCTCTGTTTGCGGCATTTATTGCCGGTAACTTCGTACCCTTTCAAATTCTGATGATTCCTGTGCGCGATTTAACCATCAGCATGGGCTTGTACGATACCGCAACAGGTTTGATTCTTTTCCATATCGCTTTTCAAACCGGGTTTTGTACCTTGTTTATGCGCAACTTTATTGTGGGTTTACCCGATGAGTTGATCGAAGCGGCGCGTGTGGAAGGGGTGAGCGAATGGCAAATTTTCTGGCATATCGTATTGCCATTGGTTCGTCCTGCGCTAGCGGCTCTGTCAGTGCTGATTTTTACCTTTATCTGGAACGATTACTTTTGGGCATTGGTGTTGGTGCAAAGCGATGAAGTGCGTCCGATTACCGCAGGGATCAGTGCGCTAAAAGGTCAATGGATGGCGTCTTGGCAGTTGATTGCAGCCGGCTCTGTTATTGCCGCTTTGCCTCCGGTTATTTTGTTCTTTGCCATGCAGAAACACTTTATTGCAGGCCTAACACTGGGTGCGACCAAGGGGTAAGAGTGATGTCTGACGAGTTAAACATGTTTTTTTATCGACAAGATTTACCAGAGCAAAACAAGACCTTGGTGATTGCTTGTCCTAAACAGGGTGCCCCTGAGTTGTTGTATTTTGGTGATGCTTTACCCAAAGCGACCGATTTAAATAGTCTCCATTTATCCCAACAAGCGGGAATACCCCAAGGCATGATGGATAAACCCACCCCCATGTCGCTGATTCCTGAAGCGGGCCGTGGTTGGTTGCAAACGCCAGGCGTTGAAGCCATGGCCGCAGATCGGCCAGCGTGGGCAACGTGCTGGACATTGGTGGATGTGCAAGAGCAGCAAAATGGCTTTTTGATTCGTTTAGAAGACAAGGTTGCGCAGTTGTCGGTTGCGCTGGATATTGGCTTGTTGCCGTCTGGTGTATTGCGTCAGCAGTTAACATTGAGCAACCACGGTCAAGCCGATGTCACGGTGCAAAGTTTGGCTTGTACTTTACCCGTTGCCAGTAAATGTACTGAACGAATGGGATTTTATGGTCGCTGGTGTCAGGAGTTTCAGCAAGAACGCAGTGATTGGTACGCCACTTGGTTGCAAGAAAACCGCAATGGTCGCAATTCTCAAGCGAACTTTCCGGCCGTTATTGTGGGTGAACAAGGCTTTGGTGAGCAACAGGGTGAGCTTGTTGGTGCGCATTTGGCGTGGAGCGGCAATCACAGATTAAAAGCTGATTACACTGCCGAAGGTCATCGCTATTTGCAAGCCGAAGTTTTGTATTTGCCGGGGGAAATCGTGCTGGCGACG
>CAZBUC010000447.1:0-2103 GCA_964494965.1 uncultured Maribrevibacterium sp. | reverse complement strand
ATATTAACCCTTGTCAATATGAGTTGCTAAAACACCTTTATCCAGCGCCTTGCCAATGGATGATAGTGGGGGATGTTCAGCAGTGTATTTATGAATGGCGTGGCGCTAGCCCAGAGATAATGGCGAGCCAGTTTGATCAGGATTTTGGTACTGTGGTGACTTATCCATTAAGTACCAGTTTCCGTTTTGGTCATGCAGTGGGGTTAATGGCATCGAGTGTGATCAGTGAAAATGACCCTGATGCCTTAGTGATTGGGGCGGGGGCACGCACGCGGGTCTCCTTTGCACGTGCGCCCAAGACCGGCAAGGCCTTGCTGGGCGAGCTGAAGGCTTGGGTCGAAGAAGGTCGAGCTCTTAGTGACACCGCGGTGTTAGTGCGCTTGTACAGCGACATGGTGCCAGTGCAACTGGCTTTAATGCATAAGGGCGTTCCATATCAACTGCACGGTGATTCGCCCTTATTGGAAAATCGCCAAATTCGTATGCTGATGGCCTATCTTGCGGTGATTGCCGGTGGATTGGAAAATTCCAGCGCGTTTTTTCATCCCGACGATATTGAATACCTGCTGACTATTCCCAGCCTTGGCGGGTCTATGGCGCAGCGTAAAACCTTGATTCAGCAAGCTAAGCAAGCACCGCATTTGTTGCCACAAATTATTGAGTCTGTTGCGGATGCCAGCGATGGTTGGCGCGCCAAAAAGCTCTATGAGCGAGCGGATTGGTTACGCAGTTTGAGCATTTATCGTACCGATCCTGCTCAGGGTTTGGCGCATACCTTAGAGAAATTGGGTATTTATCGTTACTTTGAAAGCACCAGCAGCAAAGACATTCAGACCCAAGAGAAAATCGCTACCTGTGATGCCTTCATGGCGTATGTGCGGGGTGTTGGCAGTGATGCCAAGGCGATTTTAGAACAGCTTGCGAGCTTGAATGAAAAGCACACCGATGACAGCCATGGCGTGCATTTGATGACGATTCATAAGTCCAAAGGTTTAGAGTTTGACCAAGTTTTACTGTCAGGGCTGCAAGAAGGGCGTTTTCCCTATTACGAGGAAGATTTGAGTGCGATTGATAAGCAAGCCGCGAGTAATTTGGCGTCTGAGCGACGTTTGTTTTATGTGGCGATTACACGGGCCAAGCACAAACTCGTACTGTTAGAGACGCCCACGCCAGACGAGCATAAACGCATGAAACAGGGAGATATTCCTCGCGTTGCTCTGAAAAGTTTGTCGTTGTCGCGATTTGTGTTTGAGGCTCAACCGTATGCGGTCAGTCACATTTGTGATGCTTGGTACACAGAAAAAGCCGACGCGCCGATTGATACCGCCAAGGGCGCCGTATTTCAGCGTTATCTTAATGCCGTCGATTCTTCACCTTCCTTGACCTTTCGTCATCGTGTTGAAGGAAAAAGTCTTTTACAACCTGGCGACAAGGTCCGTCACGACCAATTTGGGCAGGGCGTCGTAGTACGACAAGAAAGAGACGACAAACAAATGATTTTTGTGGATTTTGGGGAAGTGGGTTTAAAGCGGTTTAACCCTAAACACACTCAATTAATCAAATTATCTTCCCGCACTTAATCGAAGGTGATGGGAAGTATTTGGAACTGCCGTTGTTTTATACTTGCCATGTGACCTGCGGGTACTTGTGTCCAGCTGTCACTGCAATGGTCAAGGGGTTCTGACCCAATGACGATGTGGTGCTCGAATGCCTTGTAGTAGAGGCTAGGGGCTTGGTCGTCACTGGAAAAACGTACGGCAATGACTTGTTCGCCATCCGAAAAGACGGACGTAAAACGCAAGGGCTCCTTAATGTGTCTTTGCGCCATGATTTCTAGGATTTGTTTGAGTGTGGTGGTGATCGCGAGCTCTGGATTGGTCTGCAAGCCATTGGCAATCATCAGCAAAAAAATCAATTCAGAATCGGTTGCGCCATGACGTTCGTTATACAAGTATTCGGGAATGAGTCGATCCAGTTGCCAGCGTAAAGATTCATAACCACCTATTTGCCCATTGTGCATAAAAAGCCAATTTTTATAGCTAAAAGGGTGGCAGTTTGACCGACTGGTTTCAGTGCCGGTTGAGGCGCGCACGTGGGCAAAGA
>CAZBUC010000446.1:0-2106 GCA_964494965.1 uncultured Maribrevibacterium sp. | reverse complement strand
ATCAACAACTAACCCGTAAGCTGTAATCAATGGAACAACACTAGAGCCGATTAAATGATTTATTCGGCTCATATTTATTTATGTATTACACAAAACCCAGACATAAAAAAACCACGGTGCTTTCACGCCGTGGTTTTTAGAAACATTCCATTTAGAAACATTCCGATTAGATCAAAGATATTCGACTTTTTCGATTTCGTAAGTGGCTTCACCGCTTGGAATCTTGACGATGACTTCGTCACCCTCTTCCTTGCCGATGATAGCTTTGGCGATTGGCGACGCGTAAGAGATTTTCTTCTCTTTTACGTCAGCTTCATCGTCGCCCACTATTTTGTAAGTTACCGTTTCTTCGGAATCTACGTTAAACAGTGTGACTGTTGTGCCAAAAATTACTTTAGACGATTTTGGCAAGGCTTTGATGTCAATGACTTGTGAGTCAGACAGTTTGCCTTCGATCTCTTTAATACGTCCTTCGGCAAAGCCCTGTTCTTCACGGGCTGCATGGTACTCAGCGTTTTCTTTTAAGTCGCCATGTTCACGCGCGGTTGCGATATCCGCAATCACGCGAGGACGGACGACAGTTTTCAAGTGATTCAGCTCTTCTCTAAGACGAGCTTCACCCTCTACTGTCATTGGTACTTTTTTCATTATTTCCCCAAGTGCAAATCTTGCAGTCTTCTCACTTTAGTTTCGCCAGTTAGGCTAATCGCCATGCTCGCTGCTTCAGCGCCGGCCAACGTAGTAGTGTAGCAAACCTTGCGCTGTAATGCTGTACGACGAATCACAGAAGAATCGGCAATCGCTTGCGTACCAGACGTGGTGTTGATGATGTAATGAATTTCGCCATTTTTCATCATATCGACGATGTGTGGACGACCTTCATTTACCTTGTTCACTTTACGAACTTCGACGCCACGCTCTGTCAGATATTTCGCTGTCCCTTCGGTGCCAACAAGGTCGAATCCTAGTTCTGCCAAACGACGCGCTACGTCGACCGCGCCTTCTTTGTCCATGTCACGAACACTGATAAACGCACAGCCAGAGGTTGGCAATTCTGTACCACCACCCAACACAGCTTTACCAAAGGCTTCACCAAAGGTATCACCTACGCCCATGACTTCGCCCGTAGACTTCATTTCAGGCCCAAGAATTGGATCAACGCCTTGGAACTTATTGAATGGGAAAACGGCTTCTTTCACGCTGTAGTAAGAAGGAATAATTTCTTCCGTATAACCAAGCTCTTCCAGTGTTTTACCCGCCATGACCAAGGCGGCAACTTGCGCCAAAGAACGACCGATACACTTAGAAACGAAAGGCACGGTACGTGATGCACGAGGGTTCACCTCGATCACATAAATTTCGCCATCCTGAACCGCAAGCTGAGTGTTCATCAAACCCACAACGCCAAGCTCTAGCGCCATGTTTTTGATCATCTCACGAATATCGTCTTGCACTTCTTTCGACAAAGAATATGGCGGCAAAGAACACGCAGAATCACCAGAGTGAACGCCCGCTTGTTCGATATGCTGCATGATGCCGCCGATCACTACTTGATGACCGTCGCTAATACAGTCGATATCAACCTCAATCGCGGCATTCAAGAAGTGATCAAGCAACACAGGGCTGTCGTTGGAGACTTTCACCGCACTGGTCATATAACGCATCAGTTCTTTTTCGTTATAGACGATTTCCATCGCACGACCACCCAATACATAGGATGGACGAACCACAAGCGGGTAGCCGATAACAGCCGCTTTTGCTGCCGCTTGCTCAACACTACGCACTGTCGCGTTATGCGGCTGTTTGTAACCCAAACGCTGAATCATGCTCTGGAAGCGCTCACGATCTTCTGCACGGTCGATAGACTCAGGCGTTGTACCAATGATTGGCACACCTTCGTTTTGCAAAGCACGAGCGATTTTCAGCGGCGTTTGACCACCGAATTGAACGATCACGCCTTTTGGTTTTTCTTTGCGAACGATTTCTAACACGTCTTCAAGCGTGACTGGCTCGAAGTACAAACGGTCAGACGTATCGTAGTCAGTCGATACGGTTTCAGGGTTACAGTTCACCATAATGGTTTCGTAACCGTCATCACGTAGGCCT
>CAZBUC010000445.1:0-2107 GCA_964494965.1 uncultured Maribrevibacterium sp. | reverse complement strand
ATGGGCGCTCAAGCCTTGTCCGGTATCGCCAAAGACCTGAACAAGATGAGCGCCAAAAGCACGATAAAATTATTAGTACCTGACGATGCCCAAGGACAGCTGTATAAATGGGTCGCTATTCTGACAGGATCCAAAAATGCTCTGAAAGGCGTTGGCTTTTTTCTGGGTGGCGCACTATTAAGCCTGCTCGGATTCCAAGGGGCAATTTTACTCATGGCCGTAGCGTTAACGGCTGTGTGGATCGCCAGCTTGGTGAGTCTAAAAAAAGACCTTGGCAAAGCCAAAAACAAACCTAAGTTCACCGACATTTTTTCGAAGAGCAAAGCGGTCAATTACCTTTCCGCTGCTCGACTCTTCTTATTTGGTGCGCGGGATGTGTGGTTTGTGGTGGCACTGCCCGTTTTCTTAGCCAGCACTTTTGGTTGGGATCATTGGTATGTGGGCGGATTTTTGGCGCTCTGGGTTATCGCATACGGGATTGTACAAAGTCTTGCCCCCAAGTTCACCGGAACATCAAAGGGCAAGATGCCCGATGGACGACACGCCCTAGGCTGGGCGTTGGCTCTCATCATCACTCCCATCTTTATCGCGCTGGCTTTAACTTATCACTGGCATGTACAGTTTGCCGTTATTGCAGGTTTGCTCGCGTTTGGCGCCATCTTCGCCGTCAATTCTTCTTTGCACAGCTACTTAATCGTCAGCTATGCCGGAAAAGATGGCGTATCACTCGACGTGGGCTTCTATTACATGGCCAATGCCATGGGCCGACTGATTGGCACAGTGCTGTCGGGCTGGCTCTATCAAGATTATGGACTGGCGATGTGCCTATGGTTTTCCGCAGGCTTTATCGGCTTAACCGCGCTCATTTCTCTGGGCTTACCCAAACACGCAAGCCCTCCAGTCACTCAATAACAAACGACCAAAAACAAAACAGCCGCCTTGAACCCAAGGCGGCTGTTTTGTTTTGCACTCATCTATGCGCTAAATAGCGCCAAGCAAAGCGTTAAGCTTTTTTCACAAATTGCGATTTCAGCATCATGTCGCCAGCGCCATCAACCTTACAATCTAAATCGTGATCGCCTTCTACTAGGCGCTTAATGGTCGCTTTGGTGCCAATTTTTAGGACTTGCGACGACCCCTTCACCTTCAAATCTTTAATCAAAGTCACCTTATCGCCATCTTGAAGCAAGGAACCATTGGCATCTTTGATGACCAAGCCCACTTCAACCTCCTCGACCTCGTTTGGATTCCACTCATAGGCGCATTCCGGACAAATCAACATCGCTTGATCTTCATACACATAGGCCGAATTACACTTAGGACACTCAGGAAGACTCATACTTGCCATTACCTTATCGTTAAAACCAGAAAAAAAGTGCGGGAATTATACCTTATTTTATTGCCGGCGTGTTTAAAGAAGATCTATTTTGGCCAATGCAAAACCACCTGATATCAGCGCTGTCATAAGAAGGTATTTCAGCAGACATCAGTCATCCTCAGCAAATAGGGCTTCTATTTCATCCCATTGGGGTAATCGATGTTTTTTAGGCGTTACATCTAGGGTTAAACCGACGGCGTCTAAGTAGCGTTCGAGAATATCTAACGAGCCAGTGAAACGGCCGTTTTCAATCAAGGATAAAGTCGATTTATTCACGCCCGTTTGTTCTGCTATTTGCTTTTGCGTTTTTTTCAGCGCTTTGCGTGCGGCACAAATTTTCTCGCCGATTTCTACTCGATTTGCCATTCTGCCATCCAACACCCTTACTGGCGTGAAAAAGTTTATTATATAGCAAACAATATAGTCTAAATATTAAAAGTTTGCTATATAGCAAACAAATTAGTCGATTTACTGCTTCTTCTGATACGCTGAAAAGTCTATGACATTGCCTTTATATTTAACGTCTTTTTGCTTAGCGTCTTTGTTTTTCTCAGGGCTGGGTTTGGTTTTTATTGTTTTGGCATTTTTTTTATTCGATAAGCCTTCACTGAGATGAGCAATCCCCTCAGGTAAGGATTTGAGCAATTCGTCAAGGGCAGCGTCGGCTGTGCTGTCATCCAAGTCTTCTAACATATCGTCTAACGAGAAGTGTTGAAAATAATTTTTCAT
>CAZBUC010000444.1:0-2111 GCA_964494965.1 uncultured Maribrevibacterium sp. | reverse complement strand
GAACGCGCGGGAGCCAATCAGTTTTACTATCGGCCCGCCAATGAAGCGGCTTCATGAGAAATACCTTCCATCAAACAGCCGTCGCCAAGGAAGCAATAAGTATTATGATCAACAATTTTGTGACCTTCGCGATTAAATTGCGCCGCTAGGGTTTTTTCAGCCATTGCCATACCCACTGCGTTACTGATACCCGCGCCCAATGGGCCTGTGGTGGTTTCTACGCCATCGGTGTAACCGTATTCTGGGTGACCTGGTGTTTTAGAATGAAGCTGGCGGAATTGTTTTAACTCTTCAATTGGTAACTTGTAACCAGACAAATGCAATAAAGAATAAATCAGCATAGAGCCATGGCCGTTTGACAGTACAAAACGGTCGCGATCCACCCATTTTGAATTATTTGGGTTGTGCTTTAAAAAGTCATTCCATAGCACTTCAGCGATATCCGCCATCCCCATTGGTGCACCTGGGTGACCTGAGTTAGCTTTTTGAACAGCATCCATACTCAAAGCGCGTATGGCGTTAGCAAGTTGTTTGCGAGACGGCATGGTTATTCTACTCCTGATAGCTTAACGAACAAAATAGAGGGGACATTCTCTACGGGATAGAGCCACCATGCAATGCTGGCACCATCGTTATGCCCATACATTGGGCAAAGAAAATGAAATTACACAAAAGATCTGCTTAATCCTAACAAAAAAACCGCCTTTTGACTCAATAAAATCACGCCACTGGGTTGATATTTGCACAACCCTGGTTCATTATTCGTGCCACTAACAGCGTCGATTTGTTTCGGCTTGCGGACGCTATATAAATTCAGCTAAACAGAAGCAATATGACCTGTTTAGCTTTTTTGAAATACAAACATTGCTAAGCGGGTTTTTTTATACCTATTTAGCGCTTATCCATCATTTTTGATAGAGGCACTAAACATGTCAGAATATTCTTTATTTACGTCAGAATCCGTTTCTGAAGGCCATCCAGATAAAATTGCAGACCAAGTGTCTGATGCCATCCTTGATGCCATTTTGGCGGAAGATCCAGAAGCACGAGTAGCTTGTGAAACACTTGTCAAAACAGGCATGGTATTGGTTGCAGGTGAAGTCCGCACCAACGCTTGGGTAGACATTGAAGAAATCGCCCGCGGCGTTATTCGCGAAATCGGCTACAACAGCTCTGACATGGGATTCGACTGGGAATCTTGCGCGGTCATGAATGCCATCGGCAAACAATCTGCTGACATCGCTGTAGGCGTTGACGAAGCTGGCGAGCACGAACAAGGTGCTGGCGACCAAGGTTTGATGTTTGGTTTTGCCACGAACGAAACGGACGTATTAATGCCAGCGCCTATCACTTACGCGCACCGTTTGGTGCAACGCCAAGCAGAAGTGCGTAAAAATGGCACACTTGACTTCCTTCGTCCAGATGCAAAAAGCCAAGTTACCTTCCGCTACGACGACAACGGCAAACCCTGTGCTATCGATGCCGTGGTTCTTTCAACACAGCATAGCGCGTCGGTAAAACAAGCCGACCTTCGTGAAGCCGTTATGGAAGAAATCATCAAGCCAGTTCTTCCTGCTGAATGGTTATCAAAAGACACTAAATACTTCATCAACCCGACAGGCCAATTCATCATTGGTGGCCCAGTTGGCGATTGCGGCCTAACCGGTCGTAAAATCATCGTTGATACTTACGGCGGCATGGCCCGTCACGGTGGTGGCGCGTTCTCCGGCAAAGATCCGTCCAAAGTAGACCGTTCTGCGGCCTACGCGGGTCGTTATGTCGCGAAAAACATCGTGGCGGCAGGTCTTGCTGACAAATGTGAAATTCAAATCTCTTACGCCATCGGCGTGGCTGAACCAACGTCGATCAGTATCAATACTTTTGGCACAGGCAAAGTCAGCGATGCGGTGATTACACAGTTGGTGCGTGAACACTTTGAATTACGCCCAGCCGGCTTAATTAAAATGCTCGATTTGAAGCGCCCAATTTATCTCCCAACCGCGGCGTACGGTCACTTCGGAGACCGAGAGCAGGCTGCTGAGCGCCTGGACCTCCGCCTGCTCGTGTTCACTGAGGTACTTTTTGATCACGCGGATCCGTTCGAGCGCAAA